>VBBB01000046.1:22413-26881 GCA_005882955.1 Candidatus Bathyarchaeota archaeon
CGACCGAGTGCATGAGTCGGACTGAACTGGTGTCGTGTTTCTCAATCCACTCTTTTCCGCTTTTCATGAAGCTCCGGATTGCGGTTGGGGATGTGTAGAGAATGTTCACGCCGTGTCTCTCTATGATCGAGACCCATCTATCAGGTTCAGGGTATTCCAAGGCTCCCTCGTACATCAGCCCGGTCAGCCCCTCCATCAACGGCCCGAAGACGATGTAGGAGTGTCCAGTCACCCAGCCTATGTCGGCGGTACACCAGTAGACGTCATCATCCTTCGCATCGAAGACCCACTTCATAGTGGCGTGCAGCAGAGTCAGATACCCACCCGTATCGTGGACCTGTCCCTTAGGTCGGCCGGTTGTCCCGGAGGTGTGCAGGATGTATAGCGGGTCTTCGGATCTTACCCACTCGGGCTCGACGTAGACATTCTCGGGCGTGTCACTAAGAATGTCATGTAGAAACGCGTCTCGATCTTTGTCCATCGGCACTTCGTTTCCTGTATGTCTGACGACAATGATCTTCTTCACGCAGGACGCCTTTTCAGCGGCCTGGTCTGCGATTTCTTTGAGCTTGATGAGGTTGCCCTTCCTTCGACCACCGTCAGCTGTGACGAGTAGCTTGGCATCCGCGTCGAGAAGCCTGTCCGCGAGTGAGTCGGCGCTGAAACCAGAGAAGATCACTGTGAAGCATGCTCCCAGTCTCGCGGCTGCCAGCATGAAGATTGGAAACTCGGGAATCATCGGAAGATAGAATCCTATTGTGTCTCCCGTTCTGATCCCATATTTTTCTCGGAGAACGTGGGCGATTCGATTTACGTCGCGATAGACATCTTGGTAGGTCAACTTACGAATCTGCGTCGGTGCGCCTTTATCGGTTTGCTCGCCTTCCCAGATGATTGCTACCTTGTTCTTTCTCCAGGTCCGGACGTGTCTATCTAGGCAGAGGTATGACGCGTTGAGTTGTCCGCCAGGAAACCACTTGTAGAATGGGGGATTAGAGTCATCGAGTACTCTGTTCCATCGCTTGAACCAGTCGAGTTCGGAGGCTATGCCCGCCCAGAGTTCCTTGAAATTGGCGACGGTGTTCTTGTGGATCTTCTGGTAGGATTCCATCGATATGAGTGTCCGCTTGTTCTCTGGGACGATCTTCTCGTCGAACGGGAGAGCCCAGTTTACGGACATAGGCTGGAAGAGGGTGATTCATTCTAATAGACGTTCTTGAAGAATCAACACGCACGTTGTTCAAAACGCTCGGAACGAAGAATGTCTGTCTAGGGTGATTCGCGCCGTCGTTTCCAGAGCCGTGACGAATCTTCGGCTAGATTTTCATGTCGGTGCTCCCATGCTTTGTGTTCAGGCATGTGCTTCTCGCAGAAGGTCTTGTGGCAGTATTCACATTCTGTGTTGAGCGGCGACAATGTTCCGCATTCGGCGCACTTGATCACTTGCATGACCAGATCTTAAGTTTAGTATGGTTCTCGCGCCGTTTAAGCGTGTTCTTGGACTTGTTGTGGTAGCGTGTTGTCGTCCCATTCCAGTATTAGTTGCCTGAGCGTTCTAGCACGTGGATTTTCTAGGTTCAGTTTGAACATTCGAACTCTTCCATAGTCGTGTTCTTCTACTATGGCCGCGTCGGATAGGTCTTCAAGGTGGCGTTCTGCGGAACTGTAGCTCTGGTCCGTTTGCTTAGCAATCTCTGAAAGATGCAGTTCTCCCACATGGGATAGGACGGTCAGTATCTTGATTCGTCCCATGCTGGAGAGGACTCTTGCGAGTGAGTGTTTCTCGGGCAAGGGGTTAGGGCCGGCGTACCAGGCTCGATTCTAGCCATCGGCGTATAGCAGAAGCCGGGGCTGTGGGTAGTCCTAGGAGTGTTGTTTTTCCTCTGAAGCCTGCGGTGGAGGGCTGTGTCGAGATTATGCCTGTGGCGCTGAGGGTTTGAACATACTTCCAGACCTGAGTGTGGGCCCGGTAGGGTTCCTTGTATTCTTCGCAGGCCATCTTGTAGGCTATCTCTGTCTCGCCCATAGACGCGTATGTCTCCTGGGTCCGCTCTAGGGTCCTGGCAAGGCCTAGGAGTAGTAGTTTCTCGTGTTGGTTCAGGTGTTGGGCGTAGTCTGTTCTCATGACTGGGTAGACGCTCTGGGCTGCGGCCCTGACGTGTTCCGCCTTCACTTCTCGTGACGTTTCAGTGTCTGCGTATTTTCCGGCTCGCCAGACTAGTTCGATCGCATATCTTGCGTCGCCTGCTGGTGCTGCCATATCAGCGATGAATTCTACGACTTCTTCTGATATTGTTCCTTCTTTGAAGGCTAGTTCTACTCGTTCTCTGAGGATTGATTCTAGCTGGCTGATCGTGTAACGATCTAGCCGTATCACGTTTCGTTGGAGCGTGCTCTGGGTGCTCCTGTCCAGATCGTCCAGGTTTCGTAGTTCTCGGATGATGACGATTAGTGATAGTCTGACCGGTCTGCCGGGACGCTCCTCCTGTATCCGTGTGAGGTTGTAGAGGCTGGTTGATCCTTCAGCTTTGATCAGTACGTCTGCTTCGTCTAGTGTGAGTATTATGTGTAGGTTCTTGCTCTCTAGCTGGTCTAGGAGTATGTGTAGTAGTTCTTCGCTGGAGAATCCTCGCTGGGGGAATTGGGGTGTGAAGTTCTGTAGGACTCGTTTGAGGATCATGAAGAGGCTGCCGCGGAATTCTCGGCAGTTGATGTGAATGTACTGGAGATTCAGCTTGAGTGTCTTGGCTGTCCGGGTGATGTCTGTTCCGAATCGTTGTGTGAGGACGGTCTTTCCGGTTCCAATGTCGCCGGTTACTAAGATCTTTGGGCTGGTGGTTCCGGGCCGGTCTATGACTGACCGGAATAGTTCTGCTAGGAATCTCAGCTGTGTTTCTCGGTGTGGGAGTCGGGAGGGCAGCCATTCCAGGCTGAGTGGTTCTTCGTTTTTGAATATGGTGGGTCTGGAGAGTGCTTCTCGGACGATCTCGCCAGGTGGTATGAGACTGTTCTTCTGGATCAACAACGATTACTTCCGGTGAGTAAGCTCTCAAACTATACTGTTGAACGTATAAAATGAGCAGAGAGTGGCGAAAGTAATCTTCTTCTGCGGGGAGAGGAAGAGGGTGAAAGAGAAAGCCTACCAAGCGGACTATACTACTTTTCAGAGTAGAAATAGTCGCAAGTTCAGGTCGGAAAAATCGTTCAGAACAAGCTCGGATTCCGATTTGGGGCAGGCGATTTGAGATCACGCAGTTTGCACGCTGACCTCCACGCTTAATCTGCGATCAGAAAAACAGGTGACAGTTCCATTCTGCGCCCTGAAACGCGAGGCTCGCCCGGAAGAGCTTCAACTGGCGAGACCCCCTCCCGAAAAATCTCAAAAGCAGTTGATCTTTACGACACAGAACAGGTCTTTGGAGAACTCCTCACCGTTGAAGTCCGGTCGATTTATTATCTTTTCTTCTCTGTTAACTATTCTTTTTCTCTTATCTTTTTCTCGACCCCCCCGGGGTATGTCAGAACAAGAAAAGTCCTTCACACTTTTGCATACTGCTCTAGGGTTGACCTGCGGGTCCTAGAACTCACCGTTAGCTCGGAAAAAATGCCTGTTTCCGCGAGGTAAACGAAATGGTTTTGAAAAATAACCCTATCCGAAGTATTTGCGGACCATCTTCATGCCGACATCACTAGCCGCCCATTTTTCGCCATTGAACTTGACGGCGCCCAGACGCTCAAGATTCGCCAGGTGCTCCCCCAGCTTCTCCGCCGGGAACCCTTTCTCTTTGTGACCGGGATAGATGTCACCTAGACCTTTCGAGATCTCGCGAGCAGTC
Organism: Candidatus Bathyarchaeota archaeon; assembly: GCA_005882955.1. GTDB lineage: Archaea > Thermoproteota > Bathyarchaeia > 40CM-2-53-6 > 40CM-2-53-6 > 40CM-2-53-6. The sequence goes on from VBBB01000046.1 coordinate 26,250, forward strand.
TTCGGAGTCTCACAGATCCGGACAATCTGAATATTCGTCTCAGTGGTCGTCAGTATCCGGAAGATCTCCTCCTCGGACAACCGAGGCTTCGTCAAGCTGAAATTCACAGCCCCCGCAGCCTGCGAAGGACCAACCTTCGGCCCGTGCTTTCGATGCCTCATGAACGAGTAGCTCAACGCACCCCAAGTACCCAGCAGCAGAGCCCAGAGGAATCCAGCATTCACCAACAGCCCGATAATATCGTCGAACTGGAGAGCAACAGCAGTCATCATTCTACCTCACCCTATGTAGTGCCGCCATCTCGATCCCCGCAGAACCCACACGGTACGCGTAGACCTTCATATCCGTAAACGCTCCAGGCATCTTCAACACTCTCATCTTCCGAGCATAATCCTCACTACCAAACGGCTCAGTCGACAAGTCAACCACACCATCACTCAGATGCTTCACAGTATTCTCAACATGCTCATTATGCACTCCCTTATTGGCCAACAGAAGATACAATCCCGACGTCTCACGCACGTGAGTCTGCAACGCCTTCAACGTCTGCTCAACAGCCGGAAACGGCGCGGAACGAATAACATCACTCAAACTATCCACCACGAGCGTACAAGCGCCCAGAGGCGCAACAA
>VBBB01000029.1 GCA_005882955.1 Candidatus Bathyarchaeota archaeon
TCTAGTGGACGGGATTGGAGTATATCCTCGGCAAGAAGTGGATTTGAAAGTCCCTGATATCTACGAACAGTATCGGTTGGCCGCGAAGCTTGTCGGGGAGATCCCGGAACACATGGAAGTGGTTCTGATTCCCGGGAATCACGATGCTGTCAGACAGGCGCTGCCGCAGCCTGCTATTCTCAAGGAGTTTGCAGGTCCCGTCTATGACTCCCGGCGGATTGTGTCGCTAGGTGATCCTTCAGAGGTGCGTCTGGAGGGTGTCGATTTTTTGCTGTTTCATGGAACGAGCCTTATGGATATTCTGAGTTCAGCACCGGGTTTTGATTATCAACGGCCGGTGGAGGTTATGGAATACCAGTTGCGCGCGAGGCATCTGGCGCCGGAG
>VBBB01000030.1 GCA_005882955.1 Candidatus Bathyarchaeota archaeon
TGCCGGTTGTTAATCTTCAATCGATGCAGGTCCGCATGATGGATTTCCGGTCGGAATAACGTCCAGAGAAAATTCGTGAAGACTCCACAGGAAACTACTATGGACTGAGTCTCACCATTGGACCCGGTTTGTCCAGTTTCAAAACTGGTCTAGACGGCCTGTTTCCGCGGGTGCCGGTATCTCGGTTAAAGAACGCTTATGCCCGCGCTTAGCCCTTGCCTCTGTGTTAGCGGTTGGGAGATTATCGCAGTGCCCAATGATGGTGATAGAGGCGAGCTGTACGCGGAGCTTGAAAGGGCCTGCGACGAGCTAGACAAGACCCTTGAGATGCTGAAGAAGGCTGGCTATACTCTCCGGGAGTTCTCTAAGGTTCTGGAGGCGGACCCTACAGGAATACTTGTTACCCACTATCCGACGGGCTATATGATCTATCCCGACGAGATCAACAAGACACCGTGGGAGTATCCGTCGCTTAGGCCGGTTGTCGACTTGGACTATCTTGTCGAATTATTGAAGAGAGCTCGGCAGTTGAAACGGCTCGTGCCCCTCTCCTAACACTCTGTTTGCTCCATTCCGTAAGCATTCGCGAATAGCCAGTCCAAAACTTCTAGAACCTGGGGAGTAATCTCGCACCAGAGATGGACTCCTCCGGGAAGGCAGTCAATCCGACCGTTTGACAGTCTCACTCTGAACCCTTCATACCCAAAGCCCGCACTGTCAATTGCGACCGGATTCAGCGGGTCGAAAGCTTGTTTGACCTCAGACTCAGAGACGTTTGCGAACTTCTTTCTGTCACGAAAGACTAGCACCGTCAGATTTCTATGGCCTAGGTTAGATGAACTGACATTCGTTTGTCCCGGCGGGAAATTCAACTGTAAGAACACCCCCCATTTGGACCCGACATCAGAAGCTATCCGATTGATGATTTCATAGGCCGTGATTCTATCGTCATCGGTCAGCAAATTCGCATATTCTGATTGGTGAAGTTCGAGGGTCTTCCATAGGTCCGTGATGATCCAGCTCAATCATCCTCAGCCCTTTCGAGCAGCACACGTCTCAGGCTTGGGAGAAAATTTGAGTTCGGCACAACATATTCGAACCCTATTTCGTCAGCTTGTTTCTTCAGCTCAGTCCGGACGTGAGGATACAACCCGAATAGACGAGCATTGTACGTGGTCTTCAAGTCCCGTGCGACTGAGAACGGATCGTAATCCGTGGAAGAAAGGTCGAGGATGACCAGTTCAGGCCGATTCTCGCCAACTAGTCGTCTCAGCTCGTCAGGTTCCGTTCCGAAGAAGGAGTCTGCTCCGGTTTGCTTCGCCAGCTCCCCGATCCGTGAACGTAGGAACAGGTCAGAAGTTGCAGCGACGAGTCGCAAGGCTTTCCGATCCTGTTTCGCAAACAGTGTTATAGAACGCTTCTTGTTAGAAACAAGTCGCTAGAAGCCATGTCTGAAAGCCCGTCGTTCGCTGGGCGTGACATTGTCTCAATCCGCGATTTTTCTCGAAAGGAGATCGATCACATTCTGGACATGGCCGAAGTCATGGAGCCGCTGGCCAAGAAAGGGTCCGACATGCTTCACGGCAGAATAATGGCCACGCTGTTCTACGAAGCGAGCACTCGGACACGTCTGAGCTTCGAGTCTGCCATTACACGGCTCGGAGGGACAGCGCTCGGATTCGCAGAGACCAAGGGTACGTCTGTGGAGAAAGGCGAGAATCTCGCAGACACTGTCCGAGTTACTGAGAAGTACGCTGATGTTCTGGTTGTCAGACACCCCCTGGAAGGAGCGGCCCGTATGGCCGCGGAGTTCGCCTCCGTCCCAGTCATAAATGCAGGCTCAGGGGCAGAGGAGCATCCAACCCAGGCGCTACTAGACCTCTACACGATTAGGAAAGAGTTAGGGACCATTGACGGGCTGACCATTGGACTGATCGGCGACCTGAGATACGGTCGAACCGTACATTCCCTAGCATATGCTCTATCCCTCTACAAGGTGAAACTGGTTCTGATTTCTCCAGACATTCTCCAGATGCGGAAGGAAGTGGCCGAGGAAGTTTCGAAGAAGATCGAAGTTACCGAGACGCCTTCTCTCAAGGACCACTTGCGAGAGCTAGACGTGATCTACATGACCCGGGTGCAGAAGGAGCGATTCGCAGATCTGCAAGATTACGAGAAAGTCAAAGGGTCATACCGGCTGGTGGCCGAGGATCTAGACAAGACCAAGAAGAGCTCGATTGTCATGCACCCGCTACCCCGAGTTGACGAAGTGGACCCGGGCGTTGACTCCACGCCTCACGCGAAGTACTTCCAGCAGGTCGGGAACGGAGTCGTTCTGAGGATGGGACTCTTGGGACTGGTTCTAGGAGCTCTCTAAATCTAGCATATTCGATACTTAGGTTGCAAGAACAAACTCATAGTTTCAGAACCTGCCCTGCTGGGAAGTCTTGTCCTCGTCTAGGAGAGGCCATCCTTTGGCCTGCGTATATCTCAACCAGTATCCTGTCACCAGTGACGTTACTATTGCTATGAGG
>VBBB01000001.1 GCA_005882955.1 Candidatus Bathyarchaeota archaeon
GTTTAGAGAGCATAGCCACCACTTGATGCTACGTTATCGTAGAGCAAAAGGAACCTGTTACAATCGCCAAGGCGCGACCTAGACAACCCAATCGTCTCTTACCCTCACATGCATTGAGCCCGTGGGATTTTCGATAGGCCAAGGTTGCAACATCCCTTCGAGGTCCTATTGGAAGCAGTCTTCAGCCCTGTCTCTGCCCGCAAGACGGGCAGAAGAAAAGGCCAGAGTCGTAGGGATGCCCGCATTTCTTGCAGATTACCTGCACCCCAGATTGGGCGGCAACGGATCCCACGTGGGAAGATGGAGAAGGAGTCGGGGCTGGATCTGGGACGAAGACGCCGATTATCGCGGTGATGACTCCAGCGACGAATATTATTCCACCGAGGACGAAGTAGACTATGTCGGTCACGCAGGCAAAAACGTTGCCTGAGAGGATCGTCCCTAGACAGGAGGAGAAAGCGGATAAGGTCACCAGAGGACCCAAGATAACCATGCCGATCCCGACGAAGAAAATTACCGGTCGCATTTGTTTCGAGACACGCTACAATGGCTCGAACTGATTTGTCTGCCTCGGGGCTTTCTAAGCCTCCGTAACTAAGCTTCTAAGCTATTGGGAAAACGATGGAAGCTTTGACTCCATGGCACCTATGTGTCGCGATGCTACGAGGTGGACTGACTCAAGAGGTGTGCCTGTCGATTGAAACGTTGAGTTCCTTCAGATAACAAGGCGATTCGGCCGATCCTCCGGCTAGCGAGAATGTGGCATCTGCCCGGACTCTGAAACGGACGTTCTTGGTCTCTCCACCAAAGACAGCCCTGACCTCCCCTAGTTTGGCACTGCTGACGGATTCAGCAATGATCTTCAGATTCTTGTCCCGTCGACCGAACCATGCAATGAGACTATCCCGCAGGATATGTCCAGTCTTGTTGAATGGAAGCCCCTTGTGCTTCTCGTTAAATTCCAGCGTCAGAGCCTTCCGCGATTCCTTTGCCACGGATTCAACGTAACCGAGAAGCCTTTGGGAATCATCTTTCCCAGCCAGTTTGTCAGTCATCCTTGACTCCTCTTCGTATACTCTCCCGCCCGAGGTCTCTCACGTACAAATCTTCTAGTATCACCATCTACCTCGACGGCCCCGAGACCTTCCTCGCTGGTCGTAACGTCGTTGAGGTCTCCTACCGCCACCGCCGCCCATAGGCCGACCAGGAAGGTGAATCCGAGGAATGTTGAGGCCAGGAACGTCGGGTGGACTAATCTCATCAAGCGTCGCGGAGGTCATACGCCTCAATCCCTCGAATACAGCCCAATCCTCCCTGGTGAGAAAAGAGATAGCGATGCCTCTTCTTCCCGCGCGAGCAGTCCTGCCGATCCTGTGAAAATACATCCCAGGCTCTTCCGGCATATCATAATTGATGACGTGACTTACCTTTGGAATATCCAGGCCCCGCGCCGCTACATCCGTGGCAATCAAGAGACCCGTCTTTCCCGTCCGGAAAGCCTGAATGGCCATGTCTCGCTGCCTCTGCGAAAGATCACCATGTATCGCCATCGCATCATAACGATTAGCATGCAGTGCTTGAGCAAGCCTGTCGCATCGAATCTTAGTAGCGCAGAACACAAGACCTCTACTAATCAGGTCCTTTTCTAGAAAACTGCATAATACTCTGAACTTATCATCCTCGTCAACCTGGACAATTTTCTGGTCAACGGTGTCAACCGACAGCTCATCGCTGTCAATGAATATTGTGAGAGGATTGCGAAGATACCGATGGCTAAGTCGGACGATCTCTTCTGGCATAGTCGCGGAGAACAGAGCCGTCTGATGGTTCTTCGGGACCTGATTCAGTATGTAGTTGATGTCATCGATGAAACCCATGTCCAGCATTCGGTCCGCCTCATCTAGAACGACAAACTTCACATTTTCGAGCCTGACGGTTCTCCTTTCCATGTGGTCTGTCAGTCTCCCAGGAGTGGCGACAATAATCTTGGCCCTTGGATCCTGAACTGCCCGAATCCTAAGATGCCGGGCTAGTTTAGCGAACTCCCCCGCAACTTGCTCGGCGAGCTCACGAGTCGGAGCAAGGACCAGACCTTGTATTCCATTAGCCTCAGGCCTAATGTTCTGAAGCATTGGAACGGCGTAAGCGAGCGTCTTGCCGCTCCCGGTGTGCGCCTGCCCGATCAAGTCCCGCCCCTTAAGGATAGGCGCAATGGCTTCCGCTTGAATTGGGAACAGTTCGTCGAAGCCCATATCCTTGATACCTTGCAACAGCCGAGGGTCTAGGTCAAAGGCCTCGAACTGCCCCACCGTACTCAATCTGCTTCAGAATGCCCCAATAAGGGGAAGATAAAGAATCGTCAATCTGGGGTTAGGCTTAAGCAGAACCGTTTCAGAGTATAGAGTAGTGGACTCACTGAATGGTGAAGATCACTAGACACAGAATCACACTATTCCTTCTCCTTCGGATTCGTTTTTCTTACGATCCAGGCCTCGTTTCCACAGAAAGCTCACGCGCAATCTAACGTATACGTGGCCTCGCTGGACCAAAATATTGATCCTGGAGCCGAAGACTTTGTCGTTTCATCAATCAACGACGCCACCGCGTCGGGAATTCACAATTTCATCCTCATTGTCAACACCAACGGTGGAAGCGGAGCCAACATGGAAAACATCATCAGCGCAATCTCCAACTATGAATACAGCGGCAACAACAACTTCACCACGCTGATTGCTCCCAGCAGTGCCCATGCATTCAGCGCCGGAGCCTACATTGCGGAATCATCAAAGTTCATCTTTATGATCCCTGGGACCGTCATCGGTTCCGCTACCCCAATAGTTAGCGGAATTCCGACCGGCGAAGAAAATACCACCCTAACCAAGGATATCAGTGCATTTACGCAATATATGAGAACCCTGACGGAGCGCAACAATCGAAACCCTAACGCTACAGCACTCATGGTCACTAAGGGTGTATCCTATGACTGCGGAACGGTATCGTCCTGTTCGGCGTATCAGCAAAACGTCATCAACGCGGTGCTGGCCGCGAACAACACACAGCAAGCTCTGACCATACTACACGCAGGCGACGCCCCGATCCATACCGCCGGAACTAGATCAGTCTTCCTTTCGATCATTAGCGATCCGATCTTCGCGATACTCGCTGACCTATATCATCCAACCGTAATCTTCACTGTCGTAGGAGTCGCCGCGATCGCCCTCGCGCTCCTAGGCCTGGGGGTATTCGGAGCGCCGATAGTCTCGATTATCCTCATGATGATAGGAGCTATCTTCATCTTTCTAGAACTAAAAACGCATCACGGCGTAAGCGCAATCGCTGGCGTCATAATCTTCATCGTTGGCTTCCTTCTTATCTTCAGCCTACCGTCGTCGACACCAGCACCTTCATCGGCACCCTCAGGGGCTGGAACCTTCATTCAGATCGGCGTACTCACTTACACAATTCTTGGAATAGTCGGGGGCGGCGGGGTCCTAGGAAGCATCTATCTCTACCGCGTACGCGAGACACTAATGCACAGGCCTCCAGCTCAAAATCCCAATGCTATAATAGGTAAGACGGGTCGCCTGACGAGTGACTTGAAAGCCGGCGAAGTCGCCACAGCAAACATCGGCGCCGAGGACTTCACCGTGACCGGCTCATCAGACTTGCCGAACGGCACCTTAGTCAAGGTCAAGGATCTCCAAGGGCTCAGATTGATAGTCGAAAAGATGGAGAACTAGAAATGTTTCTAGGCTCAGTCATCCTCCAAGCCAGCGATATCACGCTTTACGTCGAGATATTCTTCATAATCATTCTCCTAATCATTTTCCTCGCACTCTTCGCCGCTTCTATCAAGATCGTACGAGAATACGAGCGCGTGGTCCAATTCCGGCTCGGTCGACTGACGGGTTCAAAGGGCCCCGGAATAGTCCTCATCCTACCGGTCATCAACAGACTGGTAAAAGTCCACCTGAGAGAAAGATACCTAGAAGTGCCTCACCAGACCGCGATTACCAAAGACAACGCACCCGTAGACATTGATTTCCTCATCTACTACAAGGTCGTCGATGCTTCGGCGAGCATCGTTCAAGTGCAGAACTTTACCGGCGCCTCAGTAGGACTCGCCACCACCACACTGAGAGCAGTTGTCGGTGACATTCCACTCGACGAGTTGCTGTCGAAGAGGGAACAGATCAACTCTATTCTGAGGACAAGGCTGGACGAAGTGACCGAGCGATGGGGAATCAAAGTTACCAACGTCGAGATCCGAGAAATCAGACCTCCAAAAGACGTTCAGGACGCAATGGTCAAGCAAATGACCGCCGAGAGGAGCAGACGGGCACTGGTCACAGAATCCGACGGCATTCGAGAGTCCTCAGTTCTCAAGGCTGAAGGAGCGAAGAACGCAGCTATCCTGCAAGCCGAAGGACAAAAGCAGTCAGCGATCCTAGTAGCCGAGGGTAACAAGCAATCCCAGATTCTTGTAGCGGATGGTTATGCCCAAGCATTGGGTCTCATTTTCTCTGCTGCCAAAAACATCGACTCGAAGACAATGGCTCTCCAATACTTGGACATGCTCAAAGCGTTAGGTGCTGGGGCATCGACAAAATACATCCTGCCAATGGAGTTCACCAGCATGATTTCCAAACTGAAAGAATTTGTTCAAGAGTCTTCGAAGGACTAGACCACATCAGACTCTTACCTTAAGTTTCATTAAGCCTCCACCACTTGACAGCCAAACCTATGACTCCGGCGAAGACCAACAGGCTCGGAACGAAGACCATTCAATACGCCATCATCCTCGTATTAGTCATTGCCATCGCCGGTTCTGCGACATACGCCGTAATGAGCGACACCTCA
>VBBB01000139.1 GCA_005882955.1 Candidatus Bathyarchaeota archaeon
CTACCTGCCAACTTCGCCCGCGAACTCTCTTCCAATCCAGTACGCGAGTCCCCTTCTACCACAGACAGTAGGCATCGTCCTCCAATTCGTCGGCTCGGGCACATCCATAGTGCCAACACTAGACCTGTCAGTGGCAATTCTTTTAGCTTACACAATTCCGACCATTGCGATCGCGGCTGCCTATTTCTGGTTCGCAGACATTTCAAGAAAGATGAGCTAGAAACCATTTGGGTCCAAACTAAGTAGGGTCCAGAGACATTACCGTGGCCTTTAGAAACCCGGCAATATCGATTAGAGTTCTGACACTCGAAGTGACTTAATTGGCGACTAGACAGTCTTATTGTCCGAATTGTGGCTCACCTCTTCAACAGAACGCGGCTTTCTGCCCTAATTGTGGCACCAAGATTATCTCTTCACAACCTCAACAGCAAATGCAACCTGGTCTCTACCCTCTCGCAGCGCCTTCCCAAGCGCCCGTATCCACAGGACCCTACAAGGCGGTAATAGGCGTCTTACTGATCATCATCATACTCTTAGGCGTCGGACTGTATGGGGCCACCTCAGGGCACCTATTCACTGGTTATCGGTATCGTCTCGCGAACCCGCCTAGCGTTCAGAGCACTCAGCCCATTCCAGCTCCCGCTGCATTGCCATCCTCTGCTAAGACAATCTGGAATGCTTGCGGAGCCAGTCCAACTCAGGGTTGCAGCATGACGGCAAATGGCTGGAGGGAGGGAACCATACCCGACACCTACGACTATTACGTCTATTTTACGAGTAATGTATCCATCACAGTATACTTCTTCACGCTGGGACAGTTCGTACAATACACGGTCTGCAACGGTGACCTAACCTGTGTAACTGGATCTTACGATTCTCTCCCAGCAACGATTTCTCAGTCGACTACTGTCTTCAAGCTAGCTGAAGGATGTGGAGATTATGTCGCGATCTACGTCGCCTCGGCCGTTGGCATAATGAAACCCATCGTCAGTGTGGATCAGAACCCTGCATCGTCTCCGACCGGGTACTGCGCTCAGGTCGGTGCAGGCTAGATCCGCCCGGGTTCTTGCTACCTATTCGAATATGATTGTATCCAAGACCCCAACCGGCGAGGTAAAGCTCTCTTTTTTGCGAGCATACCATTCTTCAAGTCCCACTGGCGAACAATGAAAAAGCGCCGCATGATCAAACCTGGTGGATTTCATAGCGGACCCAGGTTTCGCCGAACACTAACCGTTCATGGTAGAGTTAGTCCGAGGATTTGTGCGCGTTGTGGAAAGAAGACGGATAGTGCAAAGCACGGTTTTTGTCCGGAGTGTCGAAGAATACTTGGAAGATGGGCCTAGCTTTCTGCCCGATCAGAAGACTATTCTTCGCCGATGGCTTAGAGTTGGCCGATCTTGTCGTAGATGAGGACGTACAGTGATACGATGAAGATTACTGCCATAATCATCCCGAACGCTAGGTATCCGTATGCCCGTTTGGGACGATAAGCGTAGCGTGTGCTCATGAACATCATGTAGAGACCTAGGATTCCCATCGCGTAGATCAGTGTTGTAAACACTGCCTCCTGGGTCGTCTGGTTATTGATGTCTCCCGGGTAGACGAATGAGTATCCGCTTGCCACGTTCAACAGTCCTTGGCCTCCCTGGGTGAGCACGAATAGTCCGCCTGACAGCACGAATACGGTGAACCCGACAATCAGGAACTCCGCGACCGGTAACAAGGGTCTGCTGGATCCTGGTGCGAGTCTGATGAAGCTCATTCTGAAGGCCAGATTGTTCAATGACCTCTTCAGCTTCCAGAGACTCGTTTTCATGCCCACGAATGAACAGTCCTCGATAGTCTAGGTTCTACTCGTGTGACTCTTGAGATGTCCCAATAATAAGCCCTGCTTTCCCGCGGTTTGTCTTCGCGCGTCTTCTGGAACTGTTTTAATACCGGATCGGAGAATTCACGCTTATCGTCGAGGTCTTGTAACTATTTGTCTCCTCAGAGAATAATATGTTCCAAATGCGGCGACCTCCTCTACACTGGGCTTGAACTAGAAACGCCCAGTGAGATTATCCAGCGAAACGGTGGCTACTGTCCCAAGTGCGGCAAGAAACTCGGATTCACGATTGAGACTTTGAAGATAGGCCCCCAGACAGCTCCGCCTACGCAATAATCTCCCTTTTCTACCTAGTACTGAACTTCCAAGACCGATCTGACGATGCCGAAGAGAACGCAAGTCTACGAGTACCATAAGAAACACGGCAACATTGTCGATTATGCTGGTTACGAACTCCCCGTCTGGTTCGAGGGAATAATCCCCGAGTGCAAAGCCGTACGAACGCATGTGGGATTGTTCGACGTCTCGCATATGGGAAGAATTACGGTTGAAGGCAAGAACGCGGAGACATTTCTCAACAGCCTAGTAACAAACGACGTTTCCACACTTTCAATCGGCCAGGGACACTACTCCCTCCTCTGCAATCGAAATGCAGGGATAATTGACGATCTTACGATCTTCAGAACGAGTCAGACGAAGTATCTTGTTGTCTACAATGCTGCTAATCGAGACAAAAACTGGGCCTGGCTTGAAAAACATCGAGATCCCGGAGCAGGGTTGAGAGACGTCTCGGACCAATCAGCCATGTTTGCCGTGCAAGGACCGAAAGCTGGGCAATTACTACGGAGCATCTCCGGTGCTAGGCTGGAAGAGATCGACAAGTACTCAGGCAAAGAGGTCAGAGTTGGAGACGTTTCGTGTCTGGTGACGCGGAGTGGCTATACTGGTGAGGATGGTTTCGAAATCTATGTCTGGAATACGACCAGCCAAAATCCTGAGCCCGCGTTGAGGATATGGGACAAGCTCCTTTCAGCAGGCAAGCATGAGGGCCTGAAACCCTCGGGGCTCGGAGCTAGAGATGTTTTGCGGCTAGAAGCAGGGATGTGCCTGTACGGAAACGATATTGACGAGAAAATAACACCCGTAGAAGCAAGACTCAATTTCGCCGTTCGACTAGACAAGAAGAGTGATTTTGTCGGACGAGGACCTATTCAAAAGGAGAAGGAACAAGGACCCGCTCGGGTCCGAGTCGGCTTCAGGATTACAGGCAAGGGAATTCCTCGCCAAGGTCAAGAAATCGTTCTCGAAGATCAGAGTATCGGAAAGGTTTCGAGTGGGACGTTCTCTCCAACTCTCGGAATAAGCATAGGCATGGGGTATGTTCCGCCAAATATCTCGAAAGCTGGGACGGTGTTCGAGATCAAGATTAGAGATCGAAATGTTTCGGCCGAGGTAGTGAAGCTGCCTTTCTATCAGCGACGGTCAGAGGATACTGTTGTGGTTCTGGGTCAGGAGATGGGGCTTCGCGATTTCCGGATGAAACATGGTGTTGCAGAGACGGCCGTGGTTCACGGTTGAGCGAGGTCTAAGTGTAGAATCAGTATCTGAGTATTGGTCGATTTTCTAGTCTCTTTTTCTTAGCCGGCGACTGCAAATTCTCTTGATCGGAGTCTTTCGCAGTCGTGGCGGCTGCTGTGTTTCTCGCAGAGGTCTCTTGTGCAGTGGGGGCAGTTCTCGACGGCCAGCAGCTGACACTCTGAGCAGACGACGCCCCATACTAACGCCAATTTTCTCTTTTCGCTTCCTGTAATTTTACTGGGTCCATTAGCCCTGATTAGAAAAGAGGTATGGACTATTTTTACTCAAAAGGATACTCGAACCTCGACTTGACAAGACATGTAACAGGCAAACGCCCCAATTTTCGTAATGATTGCTTATCGGCGTGGCTTCTCTTTCTTACCCTTTAGCAACGCATCCAAGCTTACGCCGTTAACGGTGAAAACTCGGTATCTTGTTCCAGGAAGATCACCATACGCTTTCCCCTCTGCTCCTCCGATACCTTCAATCTGGACCTCGTCGTGCTCGTCGATAAAATTCAATGCGCCGTCGCCGGGCAGGAATGCAGTTATGACCTTTCCATTTTTGATGATCTGTGCGCGTACGCATTTTCTGACTGCGCTGTTGGGCTGGCGGCATTCAACCCCCACCTTCTCCAAGACGATCGCTCGAGCCTGGGGTGATCCTTCCAGTGGGTCTGCTTTGTAGTCTAGTCCGAGCATGCGTCGCTTGTAGGGAGCATAGGCCCACCTGAAGCTCTGACGCCGCTTACACAGTTTACGGCCGGCGAACATTCCGCTTGAGGTCTTGACCATGCTCGAATCCTTTGAACTGGGAGAGAGCGGAGCTTTGGACTTGCTTTTTAGCATGACGCTACATCGAGAGGACCGCCGATAGGAATCGGCTAGAATCAACCCTGATCCGGATTCTAGGAGGAAGATTCCGTATGATGCCCAGTTCACGATTCCATGATCCCGCTGGGTGCGCGATTTGAAAAATGCTGATTCGGGTGTTCTGCGCGAGAAACCGATAATCTCACCAGGAAACGTTTCTGCCAGCGAATGGACCCGTCCTAGAATTTAGAAAATAAGAAATTCCCGCGACACAAAACTCGTCGATCTTGAAGGAATTAAGAAAAGGTAATCCATCTTTCAGGAGAAGCGGGAGGAGAAAGAAAATTCCAGACCTTTCCATTTCAAACCTGACAAGCGCAGAACATGCCCTGATCCGAAATCGGGGCAGGCGATTTGTGAGATCGCGACTTTTTCACGCTGAGCTCCACGCTTAATCTGCGATCAGAAAAACGATCGACGGTTCCGTTTTGCGCCTAGAATCACTAGACTCGCCCGGTTCGGTTTCAACTGGCGGGACCCCTCCCCGAAAAATCTCAAAAGTAGTTGCTTCTCGCGACACAGAGTGCGAGTCCGGGAAGAGTTAGGAGACTACTACATGGTCTATGTCGAAGTATCGCTTCACGAGCATTCGGGTCTTGTCGATGGTTCGCCCGTTCTTGCCTATGGCGATGGCCTTGTCTCGCGGGTCAACCTCGACCACGACAATCTTCTTGTCCGGCCTCTCAGTCACCCGGATCTCCTTCAGCCTAGCGGGCGCGAGACTGTTCTTTATTAGCGCCTCTGGAGTTTCAGCGTACTCGACCACTTCTATCTGGCGGCTCGTCATCCGTCGCAGCATGTTGATGTTCTTCCCCGCCTTACCAATCGCAAGGCCCATATCGCCGGGTTTCGCGACGAAAATGATCCTCTCAAGCTTCTCGTCAATAATACAATCCTGGGTTGTAGCGCCTGTGATACTTTCGAAAAGGGCCATGTACTTCATCTCCTCGCTCGTCAGCTTGATTTTGGGCTGGAGCATCACTTTTTCTCAGCGACCAATTTCAAGACCTCAGAATCACCGGGTTCTCTAACAACAATCGCGGAGACCGGGAAGGGCTTCTCGCAGACCGCGCCCAGATCTAGACTAGATCCAGGAAAGATGTAGACTGGAATCTCTGACTGTTCAGCGTTGTGCAGAATATCTTCCCGCTCAGCCTCACGACAGTTCTTGGCCAGAATAATCATCTTCGCCCGAGCAAAGCCAGTACTCACTACCGCGTCCTTGCTCCCAAACCCGACCTTACCCGTCTTCACGGCCATGCGTATCTGCTTGTTGATATCGACCAACGCCCTATTTTGCTCCCTTACGCGGCATCATCATGGACACCTCTATCAGACCAGTGCCCATCGGTATCTGCTGACCAACAATGACATTCTCTGCAACGCCCCGCAGAGTATCAGTAATACCCTTGACGGCAGCATCCACAATCGTCGGGATTGTGATCTCGAACGCTGCCTTCGCAAGAGTGCTCGCCTTCTCACCGCTGACCCCGTGACGTCCCACCTGCAACACGTCACCGGAAGAGGTCATCATATCTGCCACGAGCATTACATGCCGGACGTCAACGTCTAGACCCTGTTCTTCTAGAACACCGAGCGCTTCTTTGACGATGACGTTTCGGGCTGCTTCTATTCCGAGCACTAGGGCTGTTTCGTTGATGTTGTTACTGACCGTCCGTGAAGTATCCACTCCGGGAACTTCTAGGGCTAGTGCGAGGCTTGAGCCTTCAGTCCGGACGATCCATTCGCCCTTTTCCTCAATAACCAACGCCCGCTTCACCGCGGGAATACCCTTGATATGGGCGACCGTCAGTTTACCCGCCAAGCGTCTGAACTGGGGAATCTCGAGATCCTTCGTCTTGATCTCCACAGAGTACGACTCGACCTTCACATCCGCATTCGCCAGGACCAGCGCCTCCCGGACTTCTTGGACGCTCACCTCTCTCTCCCTCATCGCTTGAGGATTCAGCTTCACATCAATCCTCATCCGTGTGACATCCGTCTCGAAGGTGCTGGCGATGTCCCCGAGAGTTGTGTGAGTCAAGAGTGTCGCGACCTCTTGAGCCTTCTCCCGGCTCGTACGATGCTTCGCTTCCAAGAAGACAGTCATGTTGGGAGTCGAGGGAATCTTCCGGGCGTCCACTATCTCTATCAATCTCGGCAGGCCAAGAGTCACATTCTGTTCTCTGACTCCCGCGAAGTGGAAGGTTCGCAGCGTCATCTGTGTACCGGGCTCGCCGATAGACTGGGCTGAGACTATTCCGGCTGCCTCGCCCGGCTCCACCAGCGCCTGCTTGTAGTTCTCGATTGTTCCAGCTACTGCCTCGTCTACTCCCGTCTTGGTGAGCTTCGCGTTGAGCAGTGTCTGTCTCAGCTTGTTGAGAGTTAGAGGTGAGAGAACTTCCTTTGATGTGTCGACCTGTTCCTCCACATACTCTTTGCCAGCTGCGGTTCCCTTCTTCATCGTAAGACGTACGCGTTCTACCAGCCTGTCTATGTTCACTGACTTGCCATGGTCGCTCTTGGCCACGTCGACTCCATCCTCACCATATCGTACTTGGATTATGTTGCCGCGAGAGTCTCTTACGGTAGAATCGTACTCGACTCTGAGATGTTCAAGGGCGTTGATGAGACGGCGCTGCATGTATCCGCTCTGCTGAGTCCTCACCGCAGTATCCACAAGCCCCTCTCTTCCTCCCATCGCGTGGAAGAAGAACTCTATCGGGTCCAGCCCGTCCCTATAGCTGTGATAGACGAAGCCCCGCGGCGCAGCTCGCATGTCTCCAGGTTTGAAGAAGCTGAGGGCTCTTCCTCTGTATCCCCTCAAGATTCTCTTTCCTCGAATAGACTGCTGGCCCACGTTGGCAGTCATCTGTCCAATATTGAGCGACGAGCCTCTGGCGCCCGCCCTCGTCATTATGACGCCGCTGTTGTCCATCTGGAAGTACTGGTCTGCGTATTCTCCCGCGACGTCGCGTGCTCTTGAGAGCTCGTTCATGATGTAGATTTCTAGCGACTCTTCAAGAGATTGTCCAGGAAGCCGCTCCAGTGTGCCCTTTCGATAACTCTCAATGTACTCATCCACCTTCTCCTCAGCCTTTGCAATCGCCTTAGTGATCTTTTCCTTGGTAGCTGGGGCTAGCTGGAGCTCGTCCATGGCATAGGTAAATCCGCGGAGTAGCATGAACCGGTCCAAGAGTCTCGTGACCGCGTTAAGGAACCTCCTTGCCTCCTCCGCCCCATAGTCTTTGACGATTCGATGGAACAGACTCTCAGACTTTTCCGCGCCGATAGAGGCCTTGTCGATCACGCCCTGTTCGAGGACTCCGTCTTTGATGACCACGAACGCATCGTATGGACAATCATGCATAACGCCCTTGTCACAGTCTGCGCACTTGTAGTAGCTTGAAAGATTCGACTTTGATACGAAGTTGAAGCCCTTCGGCAGTACGATGCTGAAGATCTGCTTCCCACTCCATCGCTCCTCGCCTTTTACAGTGACTGGTTCCGGCATCGGACCCTCGTAGTTTGCCGCGGCGATGAGCTTGGACACGTCCTGACGGTTTAGCATTGTAGACTTTTGCGTCAGCAGAAACGCTGCCGTCAGGGAGTCGCGTATTGCTGCGATTATTGGTCCACCATATCTTGGTGAGAGAATCTGGTCCTGTACCTGCATGAGAAGTCGGGCCTCAGTGCGCGCCTCTTCTCCTTGTGGAACATGTAGGTTCATCTCGTCACCGTCGAAGTCGGCATTGTATGGCGTGCATACTGTCGGATTGAGTCTGAACGTCTTGTAGGGCAGTACGCGGACTCGGTGTGCCATTATTGACATCCGGTGAAGGCTTGGCTGGCGGTTGAACAGTACGATGTCTCCGTCTCGAAGATGTCTTTCGACGACGAACCCGGGCTGGACCGCTTCTGCGACCACTTTTCTGTCGGTTACGAATTCGAGACGAACTCGTCTTCCATCCGGCCTCACAATATAGAGTGCTCCTGGATAATTATCCGGGCCGTTATCGATGAGCCGTTTCATCTCTTCGATATTGTGACCGGTAACTTTGTCGGGAATTGTCAGCCTGCTCGCAACATCCAGAGGGACCCCAACTTCGTTAATGTCGAGGTTAGGATCAGGGGACACCACTGTCCTCGCTGAGAAATCGACTCTCTTTCCGGACAGGTTTCCTCTGAATCTTCCCTCTTTACCTTTCAACCTCTGAACCAGAGTCTTGAGCGCTCTGCCTGATCTGTGTCTAGCGGGTGGGAGGCCTGAGACTTCGTTGTCAAAGTAGGTCGTTACATGGTACTGGAGCAACTCGTGAAGTTCCTGGATGATATTGATGGGCACGCCTGATTCGAGTGCCTCACGAAGTTTCTGATTGATCCGTATGATGTCAACGAGCTTGTGCGTCAAGTCGTCTTCTGATCGGATTCCCGACTCGAGAGTTATGCTGGGTCTTACTGAGACAGGCGGGACAGGCATCACTTGGAGGACAGCCCATTCTGGCCGCGCGGCCTTCGGGTCCAAGCCCAAGAGGATGAGGTCATCGTCGGCTATCCTTTCAAGCCGCTCCCTAATTGTGCTAGGGGTAAGCCGGACTGCTCCGCCCTCCGCAACAATCTCGTGGAATGTCGTAGGTTTTCCATGCTCGATAGGATACTGTTTTTGGCTGCAGTGTGGGCACTGTTGGGTTTTCTTCGCGTCTCTGATAATCTCGTCTAGAAACGCGTCCGGTACGGTGTTGAGCCTCTCTTTCAGTTCCGCATATCGGGCCCTGTATTTCTCGATCTTTTCTTCAGTGAGCAGAATTCTTCCACAGTTCCTACAAGTTATTGATAGAAGTCGATGCGTCAGTTTTGCAAAGCTGACGTGAATTACGGGCTCAGACAGTTCGATGTGTCCAAAATGGCCGGGACACGCGGAGGCTGTGTTCCCACATGTCTTGCACTTTTGCCGTGGCTCTAGAGTTCCGAGCCGGCCATCCATTAGACCTGAGACGATGGGAACTCCGTCCTCGTCGTAAGTGTCTGCAGCCTGTACCTCCACGGCTGATAGCTTTCGGAGCTCCGTTGGAGATAATAGCGTGAAGCGTATGCTCTGTATTACCTTCGCTGTTTCGTCCACGGTTGCAAGGGCCATGGCTAGGCCCTCTCCTCGAGGTTCAGTCTAGGTGCAATCCCGAGCGCCATGAGTTCCTGTACTAGTAGTTTGAACGCGTAGGATATTGCGACAGGGGAGATCTGGGCTTTCTCTGCGTCTATTCTGCAGATGTACTTGTTCTGTTTGATATCGTGGTATGCGAGGGTTCCGCAGACTTCGCAGACGTAGGCTATGTACTTGTCAGACTCCTCCAAAAGCCTGTCTCGCAATAGTGCGCTCGCTCCGTG
The DNA here is from genome assembly GCA_005882955.1 of Candidatus Bathyarchaeota archaeon. Classification (GTDB taxonomy): domain Archaea; phylum Thermoproteota; class Bathyarchaeia; order 40CM-2-53-6; family 40CM-2-53-6; genus 40CM-2-53-6. The sequence continues at coordinate 9,667 of VBBB01000139.1, forward strand.
TCCTATGAGGCAGTCGCGTTCCATTTCTCCGAATCTGAGACCTCCGCCTCGAGCCCGTCCCTCGGTGGGCTGTCGAGTGAGCATTTGGACCTGGCCACGGGCTCGGGCGTGCATCTTGTCCGAGACCATGTGGTGCAGCTTTTGGTAGTATACGACGCCAATGAACAGGTCAGCTGCAAGTTTTTCTCCCGTGATTCCATTGTACAGTGCTTCTCGGCCGCTACTTTCGAATCCGAGCTTGGTGAGGATCTCGCCGATGGCTTCAGGACCGATGTTCTCGAAAGCCGTCCCATCCATTATTTCGCCCATCTGAGACGCGGCCTTTCCCCCTAACGTCTCCACGAACTGGCCAATCGTCATCCTGGATGGGATGGCGTGGGGGTTGATTATCACGTCCGGGACAACGCCGTCGACCGTGAAGGGCATGTCTTCCTGAGGTACAAGGAGTCCGATGACCCCCTTCTGTCCATGGCGTGAGGCGAACTTGTCACCCAGCTCTGGGACTCGCAAGTCCCTGACCTTCACTTTGACTAGTTTGCTTCCTTCAATGGATTCTGTGACAAATATCTGGTCTATCGTGCCTTGCTCAGAAGGCCTCATGGTCACGGACGAGTCGCGTTTAGTTGGACCCTTCACCTCGAACTCTCGATACTCCTCTAGGAATCGCGGCGGACTTGTCCTACCGACTAGGACTGTGTTTCCTGTAGTCTCTGCCTCGGGCGATATCATTCCGTCCTCTTCGAGGAGACGATAGTAGCGGTCTCCTCTGTAGCCTCTAATGCCTGCCTCAGGAATCTCGAACTTGTCTCTTAGACCTCCAAGGTATTGTCGGCTCTCCGCCTCGTAGATCCTGTAGAATGTGGATCTGAAGAGTCCACGGTCCACGGATGACCTGTTAATGATGATGGCGTCTTCCATGTTGTATCCTTGGAAAGATAGGATCGCGACTACGACATTCTGCCCTGAGGGTCGTTCTAGATAGTTGAAGACCTCCATGGGCTTCGTCTGCACTATCGGGGTCTGTGGGTAGTGGAGGAGATGGGATCGTGAATCGACACGGGTGAAAAAGTTTGTAGAGAAAACGCCCAGTGCCTGCTTCGCCATTGCTGACTCGTAAGCGTTTCTGGGAGACTGGTTGTGTTCCGGGAATGGTATCAGGCTAGCGGCTATTCCGAGCATTACGTAGGGGGCGATTTCTAGGTGAGAATGATCTTTTCGCAGCTCGTGTTCATACATGGCGACAAGCGCGTTTTCTTCCTCGTCTGCATCAAGGAGTTCTACTACTCCGCTTCGAACAAGATCTTGCCAGTTTAGGCGTCCGTCGTCGACTGATGCTAAGTGTTCTTCGGTGAGTTTGGGTCTCCCTCCTTCGGCAACGATTAGCGGGCGGCGTACTCGGCCTGGGTCGCAGTTGATGTAAAGTTCTTTTCTTCCACCCTCCACTTCGGGTGGGTGATATCCAAAGTTGACCTCGGAACTTATCTTGCCCTGTCGTCTGTATTCTCTCAGCTCTTCGGCGAGGGCCATTGGATCCTTCGAATAGCCGGCGATTATTCCGTCGACTACTACTTTCCCGCCAGTCGCGCGGAGTTTCTTGTCGGACTCTTCAACGGGTATGACTCCCATTCGACGGAGCTTCTCAACCATCTCGTGAGGATCGATTCCGACGCTGATACTGCTCGAAAGGGCGAGGTTCTTGACCAGTCCGCAGTTTGACCCTTCGGGTGTCTCGTCTGGGCACAGTCTTCCGTAGTGGGTTGGGTGAAGATCGCGGGCCTCCAAGTTTGGCTGGCTCCTACTCAGCGGTGATTGGAGGCGACGGAGGTGGCTTAGAGTGCTGATGAAGTTTGTTCTGTCGAGGAGCTGTGTGACGCCGATTCTTCCTCGAACCCAGTTACCAGTTGCGATAGCGTGCTGGACTCGCTCAGTGATTATTCCAGGCCGGATCGCATTGGCGATGGAGAATTCGATGTGACGCCTGATGGTTATTCTCTCTAGCTGGTATTTTAGGTCCCGAGTGAGGTTTCGGAATGATATTCTGAAAAGCTCGGCGAGAAGGGACCCGGCCAGTTTGAGGCGTTTGTTTGCGTAGTGATCCTTGTCGTCGGGATTTCTCCTTTGAAGCTTTACCTCGATTATTCGGGTCGCGATTTCGGTGAGGAAGAGCCCCTTTTCCCTCCTGTCTGCGGGGACGCGCCCCATATGAGGAAGGAAGTTTCTGTCGAGAACTGATTCTGCTTTTCTGAGCCGGTATTCGTCGACCTGCCCGGGTGCGAGTCTGTTGCCGAGGTATAGTAGTGCGTCTCGCTGGTTGGTTGCCTCCAAGGATTTTTCGAATGATCCCTCTAGTTCGTTCTGGATGGTTGAATCTAGACTTACCAGTTCCGCGACTTTTGCGTCTTCCTCGAACCCGAGAGCCCGCATGACGATCATGAACGGTATGTCGCTGGGAATCCCTGGCATCGTGACATAGGTGCCGCCGTCAGCCTTGAGAGTGACTTCGATGCGGGCTCTGAAACCGACGGTTGTCGAGAAGATCTTGGCCTTGTAGGTCGGATTCACGCCAGTGTGTTCGATATCTACAAGGATTCTGTTTGCCGCGAGATCTTCTAGTGCAACTATTACTCGCTCGGATCCGTTGACTATGAAATATCCTCCGGGGTCTAACGGGTCTTCGCCGACACCGATGAGATCGTCGCTGGATAGTTTGGAGAGAAGACAGATTCGTGATTTGAGCATGACTGGCAGATCGCCAACGTAGACCATTTCGGGCTGTCCTTCGCGTTCTCCGATAACCGGAATCATCTCCATGTGCAATGGAGCCGCGTAGGTGAGGTTGCGGATTCGCGCTTCCGCGGGATAGATGGATCGTTCTGTTCCGTCTACTTCTATTACGCGGGGTGCGCCTATCTCGACCTTGCCTAGTTTGATCTTGAGCGGATAGTCTCCTATCTCTATTGGTAGCTCTCCTACTTCGTCCACGATTGCTTGGAGTCCACGCTCGACAAAATCGTTGTAGGAGTCGATGTGCTGCCTAACTAGCCCGCTATCATGGATGAATTCTTTGGTTAGGTTCCAGAGCTGGGTTGTTGTTACTGCCAAATTTTCACTTTCAAGAAACTATTTTTCAAAAATCTTCTACTACATACCGGTAAAAGTCAGATTCACCAGCAGTAGCGCTTTTTCGGATTACCTTGACAATGTCTCCAGGTTTGGCGCCAATGGCTCGTACGGCGGGGTCTGTTGACTTTACGTATGGTATCTGGAAGGGTTTGATATGGTAGCGCTCTAGAACTTCTTTGGCTTCATTGGGCTTGAGGAGAACGTGTTTGGGGACAAGGTCGTGCTTGAATATGTCATAAGAGGGTTCCTTCTCTTTGATCTGTTTCTTGACCAAGTACTTGCTACTACCTCAGTGGATGGACGGGTGGAGTCCGACCTACCAGGCTGGACGAGTGAAAGTAATCGGCCGTTTAATAAACCTAACACCATCCGGTTCTGTTAACTCTCCGTCGGACTCGTTCCCGTGTTAATTATCGTCGGACCACGCGCTTACGACGCCTGCTGAGCTTCAGAAAAAAAAATGGTGGTCTTGGCACCGAGGTAACCGCTAAACGTCCAGAGAATCATCGTCCGGGCACGTTCAAAGACATTCCTCCTCAGCCAGTCTCCGACGATCAAAGACGCTGAACCTCGACTACCTGTTTATTCGACAGTCATGTAAAAAAATGTGCCGTAAGAGATGCTTTACTCTTTCACTGTAGTGACAGTGTTGCCCGACAAAGTTAACGGTCCTTAGAAGCCACGATAAGTTACCAGAATGGTCCATCCGGTTCCACCATCCTAGCTGCGAAAAAAAGACCGCCACAGTAGTTCGTAGGGTGTCTAGTCAAATGAAGGGTCAAACTTTCGGTTTACGTTTTGAAATCAAGCAGTGTGCAGAGGGAGAGGATTGTAATCAAGGGAGATCCTTTCTGGAGGGAATTCCTCCAAAGAGCTCTTTTGTGTCGCGAGGACTAACGTTTTTGAGATTTTCGGAGAGGGGCCTCGCCAGTTGAAGCTGTTCTGGGCGAGTCTCACACTTCAGGGCCCAGAATGGATAGATCCGATGTTTTCGAGATCGCGGATTAAGCGTAGAGGTCAGCGTGAAAAAGTCGCAAGCTCAAATCGCATGCCCAGATTTCGGATCAGGGCATGTTCTGCGCTTGTCAGGTTTGAAATAGAAAGGTCTGGAATGTTCTTTCTTCTCCCGCTTCTCTTCGAAGAAGGATTACCTTTTCTTAATTCTTTCAAGATCGACGAGTTTTGTGTCGCGGGATTTTTTTGTTTTGTAAATTCTAGGGAGGGTGTTCTCGCCATCTGAAATGTTTCTGGGCGAGATTGTTGGTTTGTCGCGCAGAACAAGCTAATCAGCGCTTTTCAACTAGCGCACCAGCGGGATCATGGAAGCGTGAACTGGGCATCATATGAAATCTCCTCTCGGATCGCTGATCTGGGCTTGTTTTTGAAAGATTTCTCGGAATGGATTCTCCCTATCTTATGGAGTCCTACGCTTTCCACTCTTCATCTTCGTCTTCTCGAGCCTTCCGATATGTGTAGGCGCTAGGGACGATAAAGGGAATGACGAGCGCACCCAATCCTCCAAAGTAGATCAATGGACTCAAACCAAGAATGGTCGGCGTCATCTCACTGGATGATCCTATTCAGAATGTCTCATGGAGACCAGTTCGTTCCCGTCGAAGTATGCTTTGAGATTGCAATTTTGGCACCATGCTCCCAGGATCTCGTCGGTGTGGCCGGAAAAGTAGATGTTGAGTTCTGTTCGCCCGCATCTTGGACACAGCCTGTTGGAAAGCATATCCACAAGCCCTCACGCTTCAAAAGCCTTGAGACTGCCGAACCGGAGGGCTTGGTTCTCGATTTCCAAGAACAGCTTACCATGACTACTGCGACCCTCAGCAGTTTCTGAGATTTCAACGGAGTGCTCGCTGTCTGCTCCCTGCTCGATTCCTAGAGAGACTTTCTCGCGAATCATCGGTTCCGGTCTCTTCCATGACAGGACTGAAAATAACTGAATGCTCGACTGAGTATATGGTCGAGCTATGTCGGGACGTAGATCACAATAGTAATCCCTATCTTACTTTCTCGCTGATCGTTCTCCAGATACGATGTAGGGCACCGTTTCGCCAACGTACGTGGCGTGATCCGCGATTCTCTCCAAGTATCGGAGAATGAGCGTCCCAGACACGACGCATTTCAGATTCCCCTCGCGTTCGTGGGCAGATTTTTTGACAAAGTCGAGATAGATGTTGTCGACAACATCATCCATTTTCTTCAATCTACCCGCCAGTTCAACATCTCGTTCTGTAAACGCTTTGATACTGAGTCGAATCATGTCCTTGGCCTGTGACCCGGCCTCCTTAACAGACTGCCTATCACAGCTTGACAGATCTCCAAAGATTCCGATTACATCAGAAATATCGTGGGCGTATCTTCCGAATCTTGAAAAACCGTACGCCACTTCCATGCAGGATTTGATGAATCTGAGGTCTGACGCTACGGGCTGGTATCGGGCGATGAGTTCAACCGCTAGCTCGCTCACTTCGTCTTGCAGCATGCGTAGCTCTTCGGACCAGCTGTAGATTCGATCTCGCAGGTCTCTTCCTTGAACATAGGCGTCTATCGATGTGGATACGGTGTTCTGAGAGAGCTCTGCCATGTCGAGGACCATGTTTCGGAGCTTCTCCAGACCCATGTCCATCAGTCTTGGCATTCGTTTCTCTTCATCCTAGCCAAATTTTCCCGTCAGATATCTCTCTGTTAACTCCTCTACGGGATTCTCAAAGAGGCTCGTCGTTTCGCCATACTCGATCAGTTGGCCCAAGTAAAGGAATGCCGTAAAGTCTGACACCCTCGCGGCTTGTTGCATGTTGTGCGTAACAATCACTACCGTGTAATTCCCTTTGATACTTGCAATCAACTCTTCTATCTTTGCAGTGGCTATGGGGTCGAGTGCTGAACAAGGTTCATCCATCAAGATGACTTCTGGTTCAACTGCTAGTGCACGAGCGATACAGAGTCGTTGCTGCTGGCCTCCAGAAAGACTCGCACCCGACTTATCCAGGTCGCCCTTAACCTCGTCCCATAGAAAGGCTAGCTCAAGGCTTTGTTGAACAGCTCTATCAAGCACTGAATGATTTCTCTCTCCGTTCAGTCTTAGACCCGCGGCGACATTATCATAGACTGACATGGTTGGAAACGGGTTAGGTTTCTGGAAGACCATGCCGACTCGCCGCCGTATGGTTACGGGGTCGACTCCTTTAGCGTAAATGTCAGAGCCGTCAAGCATTACTCTGCCGGAAGTCCTGGCTCTCGAGACTAGCTCATGCATTCGATTAAGGCAGCGGATGAGCGTGGACTTTCCGCACCCTGAAGGCCCGATTATTGCGGTGACTGAATGCTCACGGACCTCGATGTTGAGCTTTTTCAGGACTTGGTTATTCCCGTACCATGCGTCAAAGTCCTCGGTGCGGACCTTACTGTTCTCCAATGTCCTGTGAGGATGCAGAATCTCCTCTCTACTTAGGGGTTGTTTCTCTTCTGTCTGCAGGTGTAGTGTCAAGCCCGTGACCTTGTTGTGTACAGCCGTCCCCTAGTTGCCAATCTCACTCCGATGTTAACAACCAAGACCATGAGTATTAGCACCAGTGCTGCTCCCCACCCTTGTGCCTGCGCATAAGGATAGGGCAGCAGCGCCAGCCGGTATATTCGGATTGGAAGCGCGTCCATCGGGCTGTTTAGGCCTGAGAAGAAATACTGGCTCCCCAAGATAGTAAAGACTAGGGGGGCAGTTTCACCAGCCACCCTGGCAATCGCCAGCAATATTCCGGTAACAACGCCGCTCTTGGCTGTCGTTAGTACTACGCTCAGGGTTGTTCTCCATCTTCTTATTCCGAGAGCCATGGAGGCGTCACGAATTGAATTCGGAACGAGCTTCAGGGATTCCTCTGTGGAGCGCGTTATTATTGGAAGCATTATGATGGACAACGCAAGAGCACCTGCAATAACTGAAAAACTCTTGAAGGTTAGCACTATGAGAGTGAAGATTACGACGCCGATTACGACCGACGGAAACTCTGCCAGAACATCGTTTAAGAATCTGATAACTCGCCCGACGGGATTGTCTCCAAATTCTGTTAGATAGATTCCGGAAAGAACTCCCAAAGGCACTCCCATGATGATTGTAAGCCCCACCAGGAGAAGTGTGCCCTGAATAGCGGGCCCGATTCCGCCTCCAGCTTGCCCTATTACGCCCGGGGCGCTAGTGAGAAAATCTACGTTGAGCGATGATGCCCCGTTTTTCACGACATCATACAGTATGCTGACTAGGGGTATCATGGCTAGCGCAGCACAAAGTGCTCCGATCCAGAGAGCAAGTTTGTTCTTGAATCGTCGCATCGAGTAGTTTGACATTTGTTACTCGACAGCACCTGCCTGCACTTTGAGTACTCTCCAGACAAGAAGCTGGGCAACGATGTTGATCGAGAATGCAATAGCGAAGAGGACCAGGCCAATGCCTAGTAAGGCGGCTAGTTGAAGAGATCCAGACTCGGCCTCGCTTAGTTGGTTGACCAGAATCGTGGCCATGGTTTGGCCAGGTTTGAACAGCGAGGTCGGCAGGGCCGATGCACCTGTTGCTCCACCTATGACCATGGTCACGGCCATCGTCTCTCCTACCGCTCTTCCAAGACCCAAGACAGCAGCGCCGAATATTCCTGACCGCGAATAACTCAGCACTGACATTCGAACAACCTCCCATCGGGTCGCCCCCACACTATAGGCTGCTTCCCGTTGAGAAATTGGAACGGAGACCATAACTTCTCGGGAGATCGAGGCGACTGTAGGAATGATCATTATTGCTAGAATTAGACCAGCAGTCAGAAAGTTCAAGCCATAAGACGTACCGCTGAAAATGGGCAGAAACCCAAAACTATTCTGAAGTGGGGATTGGACATAGTTGGCCACCCAGACCCGGAGAACATAGAGACCCCATAGGCCATAGATGATGCTCGGAACAGCCGCGAGAAGCTCGATGATATTAGACACCGCCACCTTTATGGCGTCAGGTGCCATCTCGGCGAGGAAGATCGCGATTCCAAGACTAATCGGAACCCCGATGATAATCGCTATCGATGCTGTGACTAGGGTTCCTAGGATGTAAGGAAGAGCGCCAAAACCGACTGCAGCATCCCAATCGACTCCCGTGAGAAACCTGAAACCGAAGCTTGTCAAGGCCGGGAAGGCTCCTCGAACCAAGACCACCATTGATAGCGCGATGACGCCTATAACCGAAGCGGCGAAGACCAGGGAGCCGTACTTGAAGAAAACATCAGAGGAAGGGTGTTTCAAGCCCTCCAGCAACTTTTCAAAGTTAAATCGGTCTGACACTGACTATTGGCTCCAGGAGACCCAGATTCAGGAGAGATTGCCGAAAAACCGGACGGAGAGAATCACGGCCCAAAGCCTTAGGTTGGGAGGCTCTGGCCGTTATAGGTTATCGATTTAATTGACGTTTCGTCGATCGTCACAATTGACTGAGGAAGAGTAGCATAATCGAGACTAGTCCCGGCCGACTGCCCTTCATGCACCATATACCAGATGAAGTCGATTAGAGCCTTGGCCTTGTCCAGAGTCATCAACGGCCGAACATTCAGCTGCTGATAGACCAGAATGTAAGTGAAGCTTACTATTGGATACGAATTCGCTCCCGGTTCGAGGATAAGGCTGACCCCACTCCAATCCTGGAGTCCCGTCGGTAAGCTACTGGCATCTGCATTGCTTACAGCTGCAGTAATGTTGGCAAGCGTGGGTTCTACGAAAGACGACCGATCCTTGTTCTGGACAAAGGCGACGCTCATGTTGTTCTGGAGTGAGTAAGCGACTTCCACGTATCCCATACTGTAAGGCGTCGTTAGAATGTCAGTTGCTACTGCTTGATTACCAAGGCCGGCCAGGAAGGTGCCTCCTGCAGCACTTGGCCATGACTTGCTCTGCGGATACTTCCATATCCCTGATTTGATCAAGTATCCTTCGATGATGAACGTAGTTCCCGACGAGTCACTTCTGTGAACGGTTGTGATGGTATTGGGAGGAAGACTGAGCCCGTTGTTAAGTGCCATTATGGCCGGATCATTCCATTTGCTTATGTTCCCGTTGAAAATCTCCGCGGCCACTGTCTCGTTCAAATGAAGTCCTGTTTGGACGCCTGGAATGTTGTAGGCAAGAGTGACTGCTCCAATTGTCTCCGGAATGGTAAGCGTGACATTTGGCAACGAAGAAGGAACAGGGGCGGCGTCTGTGCCAGCGAAGTCCACGACTTTGTTCGTGAAGTCTGTCACTCCAGTGCCGCTGCCCACGGGTTGATAGTTGATTTGGACGTTGGAACGTAATTTGTTGTAGTTTGAAGTCCATGCGGACAGAACGGGATATACCAAAGTCGAACCGTCACCGTTCAACTCGATTGTAGGCACGCCTGGATGCAAGAATGCGTTGGTGAAATATCCGCCAAGCCCTGCTACTACGGCAACCACCACTAAGCTAATGATGAATATCGTTCTGCTTATTCCGCCACGCCTTACTATTTGCCCCGGAACACTCGCCATGATTGACCAGCGTCTTAACCCCGCATACTGTGTAATTAACCGTCCCACTGATTATACGGAGCGGCTACATAGAGCCGGAGGTCACAGTAGCCTCTCACATTCTTGGAGCTGGCCCTGCAACTGATCCTTCCGTGCCGCGAACAAGTTGTTCGACGTCGTGCTTCTCCTCTTTCACCCCGTATCTGGATAAGCAGTTCTGATTGTTCGGTGGACGCAACTTTCCGGGCCCGCCCGTAGCTGTCGTGTACGAAGTCTTGAGAAACGCCTGGATGGCGCGGCTCCAATTCGACTTCGCCCTTTAGGCGATGCAAGAAACGCCATATGCAACTATTTTCCAAAGTGCCGCTAACTGTGTGCGTATAAGTAGATGCCGGGCCGAGTATATAGGTGCCATAAATATATCCGTATGTGTCAGTAGAGGTGCGAAATTGAACTCGGTTGAATTGCGAAAGCTGCAGATGACTGGGGGCGCTAGCTACACGGTTTCTCTGCCGAAGGATTGGGTGAAAGAGCAGGGTCTCAAAGTTGGCGACGTAGTGGCGATAATGCCCCGATCGGACTCATCATTAACGCTCATTCCCCATGAGAAGATCCCTACCGGTAAGAATCGAGGTGCGGAGGTTACTGTTTCTCCCTCAAAGGAGCAGGACAAGGAACAGATTCTTCGAACCGTGCTCGCCCAGTACCTTGCGGGATACGATATAATACGAGTAAGATTTCCCGCCAGTGCAAAGCCTGACCTGAGAACGTACCTAAGGGAGGCCGCGAGAAAGATGTTCGTAGGATCAGAAATCATCGAAGAGTCAAAAGACGAGCTGATAGTGCAATGCCTCTCCAGCTACGGTGATCTTCCTGCGCCGAAGGTAATTTCCCGCATGAGCCTTATCGCGAAACTGATGCTGAGAGACGCGGTGGATTCTCTGAAGGGGCGGGACCCGGCCTTGGCCGAGGAGATCATTCGCAGAGATGAGGAGGTTGACAGATTCTACCTGTTCATTATTCGACAGCTGACAATGGCTGTTCTCAATCGAAGCCTCATTCTAGAGATTGGTTTGGCTGATCCGAGGGACTGCCTAGTCTATCGTGTCGTATCGAAGAGCTTGGAACGCATCGCGGATCACGCAACCACCATTGCCAAGATGTCCGCCAGCATCGAAAATCCGTTGCCGCCCCGCCTCGTCGATGAGATATCCAAGGCCAGCGACATTACGATCAGCGTGTTAGAGGACTCTCTAAAGGCACTCGCTAAAAGCGATGGGACCCTTGCCAACAAGTCGATAGCCTCGGCCGAGAGCGTTGAGAGAGAAGCTGAGAACGTGATGGACAAGCTCTTCACTTTCAAACTGAGCCCTAAGTCTACCGTCGCGGTCCGCCTCGCACTTGAGAGCCTCAAACGCATCTCGGAGTATTCGGAAGATGTCGCTGAAATGGCCATAAATCTGACAGCGCGAAGAACAGAACTCTATTGATTCCCTAACGTATTACGACTTATCGCGTTGAGCAGGCGTCTCGTCAAGAAGTTTGTGACAGTTATCTGTTGTCGGGTCCTCAACGAGACAGCAGTAATCAATGCTCATATCCTCGAAATAGACCATCTCTAACAACTGACCCGGAGAGTCAAAGATATTATTCGCTCAGAAAATCCCGACAACATCCACGAACGGCCAAACAAGTCCAGACAAGACGAAAAAGTACGTTTTCCAATTCCAGAAAAAAGCATGCTTAGCCCCAGACCCCTCAGGGTCGCAAAAACTCCCGGAAAAACATCCCAGATTCGTAACATAGTTATTTACAGCTTGAACGCGACGCTCATCGAACGCCGGGATCGCCTAGCCAGGTATGGCGTCGGATTGCTAAACCTGCACCCAGGTGCGGAGATCCGATGGGCCTTAGGCCCTCGTGGGTTCAAATCCCACTCCCGGCGCCATCCGGTCCGAAGCAACGCGCTTTGAACAAGCGA
>VBBB01000047.1 GCA_005882955.1 Candidatus Bathyarchaeota archaeon
CAGGAGAACATCATCGTCCCGCAATGCGGAGTTGCTCCAGGATTCACCAACATGTGTGTTGGTGACGCATCTCGCAGGCTAGGGACAATAACAAAGGTCCGGGTATTTGTGGGCGGATTGCCGCAAAGGCCGACTCCACCGCTAAACTACAGAATCGTCTTCTCCCTAGAAGACGTGATCAATGAATACTCACGGCCCGCACGAATCATAGAATATGGCAAAGAGAAGCTAGTCGACGCACTTTCGGGGCGCGGATTCCTCAATTTTCCTGGAGTCGGAAGACTAGAGTACTTCATCACCGATGGGCTCGGATCTCTTCCGAGAAGCTTTCCAAATGTCCGTGAGATGAACGAGTACACTCTGCGTTATCCCGGCCATGCTGAAATGATGAATACGCTTCGAGTCCTTCGCTTCTTCGACAATAAGGAAGTTCAAGTCAACGGCTTGGCTATCACACCTCGGAAACTCTCCATAGCTCTGTTGAAGGGTGCGATGTCCTTGGGTCGACCTGAGGATCTGCTGGCGTTAAGAGTCGAGGTTGAGGGAAAGCTTGGCAAGAAAACCCTAATCAGTTATCGAATCCTGGACTACTACGACCCTAGAGGCAAGGTGTCCGCGATGGCGAGAACCACAGCTTACCCGTGCACCTCAATAGCTCTACTTGTCGGTCAGAGGAAGTTGAGGAGTGTCGGGGTCGTCCCACCCGAGAGGATCGCGAAGGACCTTCAACACTTCGGATTCGTCCTGTCGAGACTCCGATCCAGAGGTGTCAGGGTCGGAATGCCTTCGTGAGTTATTCTTCCGTCGGAATATTGCTGACTAGCGGCACCGAACGTTAGCAATTCATGTTTACAACAATCCTGTCAATTTCACGCGAACGAATGCCCTGGATTGATGGAATACCCTCTATCCAGAGTTACAGGATCGTCGTTGACAACGCATACCATATCAGTGATAATCCGGCTAGCGTTCATATAGTAACAGGCAAAACCTCCCGATTTCTCGTCGTTTTCTCCTCGTTTGGACCGTTTTTCGTGTTAATCGCAAGCATCAACGCTCATGCATTATCTGGTTTCTGTGAAACATTCTCTTAGTAATCATCCCGAACCGTAGAGCTACCTTTGATCATTAGCGTACTGAACAACAAAGGCGGAACTGGAAAGACCACCACAGCAGTCAACATTGCGGCCGGACTCTCCATGGAGGACAAGAAAGTCCTCCTCATAGACTTGGACCCTCAAGGAAACGCCACAACTGGCATAGGCTTTGAGAAGGCGACCCTAGCCAGTACAGTCTACAATCTCCTATCACAGACCAAGAAAGCAGACGAGACCATCCTCTCTACGAAATTCCAGAACTTGTTCCTTCTCCCGAGCAACCTAGACCTGGCCAGCGCAGAAGTCGAACTGTCAAGTACGCCAGGACGAGAATACATCCTCCGCGAAGCACTCGCCCCAATCAAAGACCAGTTCAACACGATCATAATCGACTGCCCACCAAACATCGGACTACTCACTCTCAACGCGCTAGTAACCTCAGACCTAGTCCTGATACCAGTCCAGTGCGAATTCTTCCCCATGGAAGGCCTCCCAACACTCATCAAAGTCATGGACCTCGTCAAGTCAAGACTCCGAGCATCATTCGACTTCAGAGTCGTACTGACAATGTTCGATGGCAGAACAGCACTCTCGCGAAAAGTCCAATCCCAAGTCTGGAACAACTTCGGGCAGCGAGCTCTGAAGACCGTGATTCCAAGGTCCGTCAGAATGGCAGAGGCCCCAAGCAAGGGACTTCCGGGAATAGTCTATCGTCCAAAGAACCCTGCATCTGAACAGTACAAAGCGCTAACCAAAGAACTATTGCAGATTCTATTGCCTGTCGAAGCCTAGCCGCTCGCGCCTCTTAGAGGCGTCCAGATCCTTTCGGGTCAGGCCCGTTCTCTTTTTCTTAGGAAAATACCCGAAGGTCTCGAGCCTATTTGACGGGATACCAGTTCCATCGCCATCGTCGTGCCTTTTCAGGAAGCGAGCTTGGTAAGGACCGTACCTGCCAGAGAACTCTCAAGCATGTCCTTGGCCAGTCGCTGATACTCTAGCGAGGCCTTGTTCGTTGGACTGAATATTATTCCAGGGATTCCTTTGCTGGGAGCCTCTGCCATCCGGATGGACCTTGGAATCACGCTCTTGACCACATGGTCCCCAAACTTCTCTCTCAATTCTCTCTGAATCTTCTTGGCGAGACCGGTTCTTCCATCGTACATCGTCAAAAGAACTAGGAAATCGAAATCAGTCTTCGCCCGCGATTTCACCATCCTGATGAATCTGAGCAGGGTTGGAAACCCGTCCATCGAGTAGAATTCGCACTGAACAGGCACCATCAGCAGATCGCAGGCGACAATAGCATTGACCGTCAGGATTCCAATGTTCGGTGGACAGTCAAGTATTACCACGTCGAACTTTCGTTTCGCGGTCTCAAGAGCCTCTCGTAAGACGAATTCTCGGCCTCGAACAGAAGACAGCTCAACTTCGGCTCCGGCAAGGTCCAGGTTGCTCGGCACAACTGTAAGATTCTCCACTTTTGTTTCCAGCATCACCGCTTCGATCTTTCTGGACTGCGCGAGAACGTCGTAGATGGTGTAGAGGAGTTTCGACTTTTCGAAGCCGAAGCTGACAGTCGCGCTTCCTTGAGGATCCATATCGACTAGAAGTACTTGCCTGCCCGCGGCAGCTAGAGCGGTTCCAAGATTGACGGCGGTTGTGGTCTTGCCGGTCCCACCCTTGTTGTTGGCGATACTGATTATCAACGCGAAACAGTATTTGTCCCTCGTCGCCGACTTTCACACTCATTGCAGAAATGATCAACAACGAGCGATGCTTTGAGGTATATCTTGGCAGGAATGTGGAGGGCTATAGCGTATTTTTTCCACTACGCTCCTTCCTCTATATTAGTAGACGAGCAGACTATAGGGTCAGCGCTTTTGAGGATCGATGACTGAATTGATCCGTCAGATGTGCCGAGCTAGCACCTAGAAGTCAATAGAGGCTGGGGTCGGGTCTACATGTGGACATTTGTACGCCAAATCGTTGCCCCTCGATCGATCCTGAGGATAGGGTCGAAATTCTCCTCTTATTTTGCGGCGAGCTCTCGAAGTCGCTCTTCGAATATCGTTCGGGCTGGGAAGCCCATCGAACAGGCATAGGTGTTGAAGTCGACGATGTTCTTTCCGTTCCGCTTGGCCCTGTTCTGGATCTCCCGAATGCTCTCCCCAACAATCGCATAGGTGGAAGCGTATCCGGGTCCATTGCCCTGGTGGGCCGGGAACAGTTGATGGTACACAGTGCTCTTCGATAGTCCGGTCCGCTTGTGTGCCCATTCGATGAAATCCCTCAGGGATTGTTTGCCAGAGTTGATGCGCGCATCGCCGATGACTCGTAGGAATCGCACTATCCTCCACATCCAAGTGTAGAATTCGTACTCTCCAGCCCAGACTTCCAATCCTCCTCTTTTCTCGAAGAACTGGACGAGAGCCTTCTCATCGTTGCTCAGCTTCTTCCCAACTTTCAGCTTGTCCATTACTTCTTGGAACTCGATCTCTCGCTGGAACGAGATTCCTTCGGACAGTGCTCCTGCTAATGGAGTGAACATGATCTCTGTCAGAGTTGGTTTTGCTGCATACGCGGTTGCGGTATTGGACGCATGGACACAGTGGCCGTACTCTTCATGGATAAGCCCGTTGAGCAACTCCCCGGGTACCGTGCTAGGGTCTCTTCTTGGGTCAGTTGTTATCATGAAGATCTCCTTGGGATTGTTTGTGAAACTGTCGTAGAAGAACGCGCCCGCACTCGGAAATATCCCCGACAAGTACAGCGGTGTCTCGATCACTTTTGTCTCGTACTTCGGATTTATCCGGACGATATCCTTGTTCACAACTCGTTGAGTACGCTTGCGCAATTCTCCCAGGAAAGGAAGTATCTCGGTCTGCTTCACAGATCTCTTAGCCGTTAACGCCTTGGAGACATCTTCGGCCTTGGCTGCGACGCCGTACTTCTTGGCGAGTCTCTCGGTTATGCGCTTGAATCTGGGAAATTCTCTCTCCAAGAATTTGAGCCCCTTCGCCTCCACCTGCTGGGGCGATTCCGGATAGTCCCAGAGGCGTCGCAGAGCCTGGGCGTAGATCTTTTCCCTACCCAGATCCGCGCCCTCCCGCTTGATTATTTTGTAGACTTCGTCAAACCCCTGGTTCTTGAATCCCTTGACTCTGAATATGGACCCATACTTTCTGGTAGCTTCCGCGAGATCATCCAAGAGTTCCTTCAGCTGCTTGTCGGTCGTCTCCTTCTTGATCGTCTTGATTATCTCAAGAATACCATCGCAACGAATTAGCGTCAATAATCGTAGCCCGGTAGGCCATCTCTTCTGTGAAGTTTCTTGGGCAGCAGCCTGCAATGCTCTGACCGCGTTCCTTGTAAGTGGTTTCAGGTGGCTTGGAACGACTCCTTCCTTGATCAAATAGCCGAAAAACGCGGACAGGACTCCGTCGGGATAAGACTGAGGCTCTTGAAGAGCGAAGCCAGCTGCTAGAGAATCCAGGACCCTCAGTTGTAAATCGTTCTCGGCTTTGAGCCGCAGCTCTTCAGTTCTCTTCGCGATCCGTTCCAGATTCCTTCTAGAAGGAATGAAAAGCTTGCCAACGTATTCGTTGACGCCTTGAAGGTATGTTGTGGCTGGGTCGGATTCCTTGGCGAACTCGAAAATCTCGGCTTCAACATCTGACGCGGGTTTAGGTACTGGCAACGGTCATGCAATCCTCGTATATGTTTAGCAATCTCAACTGAACAGTCGACTACTTAATACTAGCCGAAAAAAAGGTCTGATTCCCATCTTAAATACGGAAGAGAGCGGTCGCATTAACACACCTTGCCCAAGACACCTCGTTCAACCGCTACACGAAATTCTAAGAAGAAGCTCTCGAAACGAGGCACACGGACGAACAACCGGCAAGTATCTTCCAAGGATGCGATCAAAGCCGGCGAACAGATCGCTATGGCGGCGTTTGCCTCCAGCCTCAAGCTAGCGGCGGCTTTCGGCACTGCGGCTGCGAAGACTGCGGGACTCGCCTTAGCCTCTCTAGCGACGGGAGCTGACAAGTTCTCACGACTTGTGCAAGAGGAAGCTCTACGATCCAATAAACGAAGATCTAAAAACTCAACTGAATCTGAATCAAACACTCGCATAACCAGAAAGACTGGCTCACGACGAAAACCCACACAGTCCTAGCGTTCGCCTGGTTATGATACGTACTCAATCGGGCTCTTCGCCACTCGTTTGACATTTTCAAGCGATTTCTCGACCACAGTCGGTCTGAGGAGGCTCAACAGGGCGGCGCCAATCAGGGTTGCTCCAATCACCAGAATTATCCGCTCAATCG
>VBBB01000002.1:0-957 GCA_005882955.1 Candidatus Bathyarchaeota archaeon
GATCTGGGATGGCCAATCCGGGACAGTCTTACACCGAATCAGTGTCAACGGATCCAGCGTCAAGTACGAGGCGACCGGAACCGTGCCGGGCCACGTTTTGAACCAGTACTCGATGGACGAGAACCAGGGATACTTCAGAGTCGCGACATCTAGCTCTGGTTTCGGTTCGTCGTTGGAGACCAATGTCTACGTCTTGGACGAGAACCTCAGAACCGTCGGCCGGCTGGAAGGCCTCTCGCCCGGAGAGCTCTTCTATGCGGCCCGATTCATGGACGACAGAGCCTACTTGGTGACCTACCACAATACCGACCCTCTTTACGTTTTGGACCTTCACAATCCCTCCAGCCCAACCGTGATGGGATCGCTGATCGTCGCCGGCTACTCGGACTTTCTGCAGCCTTACGACCAGACACATCTCATTGGGATCGGAAAAGTCGGAGTCCACACCACAGTCAAGGTATCCCTCTTCAACGTGACCGACCCAACGAATCCAGTCGAAACCGCCACGTATACAGTTCCCACCTGGTACTCTGACTCCCCCGCCTTGAAAGATGCGAAGGCGGTACTCTTTGACAAAACCAACAGTCTACTGGTTATCCCAATCGACGGCTCACAGTACGCATACTATCAAGCCGCCTCGACGAGCACGGGCCAATGCTCCAACGGCTCCAGCGCATACGTGTTCAACGTAACCTCGGCAAGTCTCACACTAAGGGGAACGGTTACTCATCAGACGCTAGATAATCCTCTCTCGTGTAGTTCAGAGTACAACATTTCTAGAGAGCTATTCATTGGAGGTGTTCTGTACACAATCTCGGACGCGATGATCAAGCTGAGCAGTCTAACAGATCTGACCCAGCTCGGGTCCGTCAACCTTGAATAGTTTATCCAAAATATTTCTTGTAAGAGTCTTCTAGATCTTTCCGGGTTGGGCTGCCCCTGGTCTCAGGATGACAG
>VBBB01000002.1:1024-3003 GCA_005882955.1 Candidatus Bathyarchaeota archaeon
GGTATTGACCACCTTCCGTCCCAGCTTCTCCAGTGGGATTCTACGAATCTTCGACAATTTTCCGGCAGAATAGAACGCGGCCCCCCTGCTACCCAATGTTACGAGAATCTTTGCCTTGGGTGACACCCTGCTTAGCGTCGCGAGTGAATTGTCCAGTCCTTTGACTCCCGCAAACATTGAAGCTTCGTGTTCGTTGAGAATAAGGTAGTCCAGGTCCTCCATATCATTTCTGAACTCACCTAGCCCAAACCTTGTCAGAACGCCGGGGTGCCACATTACTGACCTTCCCAGTCGACGACCCTCTGCGAGCAGTTTTCCGGCAACGTGCCGTGGTGGGTCGATAACAACCAGCATTCGTGTGCTCGCGAACATAGACTGGACTTGTGGGAGCATCAGGTGCTCACGCTTTAGTCCAGCGTTTGCGCCAAAATGAGTCTCTATGACATTGCTTCCTTTCTCATCAACTGTTATGTAGGCTTGGCCAGATTCAAGCCGATCCAGTGATTGTACCGCTGTCGTGTCGACGCCTTCCAGTTTCAAGATGGCGATCTGCTTCTTGCCCACTTCATCGCTTCCGACGCAGGCGAGCAACGCAACGCGTCCCGGCCCAAGTATTCTGGAGGCCGCAACTGACACGTTGCCTCCTTTGCCCCCCGGGACCCTGTCGATTTTCTCGACAACCACTTCCTGTCCGGACAGAGGTAGTTGTTTTACGAAGAGATTGATGTCCCAGTTTAGGGCGCCAGTGATCGCGAGTTCTGGAGGCAAGGAATCAACGGTGAGTTACAGATATTGGCTTAATGAATGTTCAAACTGAAACGGGGGCTCTAACCCTAAAACCCTCTACGGATTATTCTTGAGTGCAGCAGCAAGGACGGGAGCAACAGACACCTTGCTTATTGGACTCGGGATCGTATCTGTCGCGATTATTCTGGAGACCCCGGCGGCCTTGACCAGTTTTATCGCGCCCTTTGCTAGGACTGGGTGAGTGCAGACTACGAACATACGCTTTGCTCCTTTCTTCTTGCACGCCCGAGCAGCCCCGGCGATCGTTCCGCCTGTGCTTATGATGTCGTCTGCGAAGACAACATCTCGTCCTTTGAACTCCGCGTTCCCTGTATCCAATTCTAGCCTCGAAGATGTCTGTCCTTCTTCACGGATTCGCCTCTTGGTGAAATGTGTGTGCTCGGCGTCGAGTTCCTTTGCCACCGTTCCAGCCCACTGTTCGGCCTCTTCGTCTGGGGCCACGACGATTGGGTTGCGGGGTCTTAGGGTCTCCCGCGCATATTTGCCGAGTGAGGGCATGGCGGACAGATTCTTTGCTGGAACTTTGAAAACCTTGGATACATCTCCGAGCCTGTGAAGATGGCAGTCGACCGTGAGGACTGAGGTGGTCCCAGCCGCTTCGAAGAGCTTGGCGACTGATGCCGACGTCAAAGCTTCTCCCGGATAGAATCGCGAGTCCTGTCGTGCGTAGGCCAGGTATGGTATGACGCCAGTGATCGACGAGACCCCCATGTCTCTAAGCGTATCTGCCATGATCAGGTACTCGAAAATGTATTCGTCAGGCGATCGATACAGAGACTGAACAATGGCGACGTCTTTGCTTTTCACATCTTCATGTATTCGAATATATTTCTCGCCGTCTGGAAATCTCTTGATTTCGACGTTTCCCGGTTTCTGGCCCAGTTCCTTCGCGACTTTCTCAGCGAGGCTGGTTGACGCTGAGCCGCCCAGTATTATCATGAGGAAACCAAAGCGCGCGTTGAGGATTTAATAAAATCTGAGCTGAATCAGACCAAGTCCACGCATCTATGGTGCATTGTAGCTCTCCGCTCGCATGTCACTAACCGGGACTGATTCTGGTTACAAGCCCCCTTTCGAACTAGGGCTCGTCCCTTTCCTTTCGAGGCGCGGGTTTCCTTGAAACGATCGGCAGAGGATCATCGAATTGAGGCCCTTCAGCCGACTGGCATTCC
>VBBB01000002.1:3013-3512 GCA_005882955.1 Candidatus Bathyarchaeota archaeon
GTGGGTTTCCCCGTCCATCGGCTATCGCCTTGATGGGACCTATCGGTAGCGGAAAGTCAGCGCTCGTCCGAGAACTAGTTACCAACTTCATTCGTCAGGGATGCAGTCTTCTCTACTATTGCATTGATGATCCAGCGGATATCGTGAAGCTTGGACTAGAGGATCATCACATCGCTGTCGACAAGATCGAACAGGAAGGTCGCCTTGAATTTGTGGACATGTTCTCTCTTGGCGCCCAGAAATTGGCAGAGTCTCTGCCAAAGATGGACCCCTCAGAGATACTTGAGGAGACGCTGAGATTTCAGGATCTTCTCGCCTACGGCCGGAGTTTCGCGCTCAAGCCTGGGATGGGTCCCAAAATCATAGTGATGGATTCGATCACTCCCTTCTTCCTTCTTACGGAGGCCCGAAAGGTCTTCCAGTACGTGCAGGTTATGCGTTTCGCAACGAGGATTGCTCGCGCGGTAACAATCGCAATCCTCCACACCGAAGTTGTTGA
>VBBB01000002.1:3717-4941 GCA_005882955.1 Candidatus Bathyarchaeota archaeon
CCTAACCGGAAGACGGACGGAATAATTCCGAATAAGCGAACCTGGGCTACCCAAATTTCTTCTCACAGCACAACTGAAAAAGACTACCGTCACATCATTAATTCGAGAGCTTGATGCGGCCGAGTCTAGGTCCAAGGATCATACTGCACTGTGACCTAGACGCTTTCTATCCCTCTTGTGAGATAAAGCGAAACCCTTCACTTGCCGGAAAGCCGCTGATCGTGGGTGCGGATCCGAAAGCGGGTCACGGGCGCGGAGTCGTAATGTCTTGCTCGTACGAGGCAAGGAAGTTTGGCGTTCGATCAGGGATGCCAATATCCCAGGCCTACAAGCTTTGTCCTCAAGGCGTCTACGTTCCACCAGATTTCGAGTTCTATGGTAAGACCTCCGACCGAGTCATGAGCCTATTACGGAAGTTCGCTGACAGGTTTGAGCAGACAAGCATCGACGAGGTCTACTTCGATGTAAGCGATCGATGCGATAGTTTTGATGAAGCAATTGACCTCGCGCGAAAGGTGAAGATTGAACTCAAGGATGTTGAAGGCCTCACAGTCAGCGTAGGGATCGCGCCCA
Organism: Candidatus Bathyarchaeota archaeon; assembly: GCA_005882955.1. Lineage (GTDB taxonomy): Archaea > Thermoproteota > Bathyarchaeia > 40CM-2-53-6 > 40CM-2-53-6 > 40CM-2-53-6. The sequence goes on from VBBB01000002.1 coordinate 4,291, forward strand.
ACAAATCGATAGCGAAGATGGCCTCAGACATGAACAAACCTGATGGACTAACAGTCGTCAGGCCTGACGATGTCAAAGCATTCCTAGAACCTTTGCCGGTCAATAAGATCAGCGGCGTCGGAAAGAAGACCACTGAATTCTTGCAAGAGCACGGCATTGAAAGGATCGGACAACTAAGCCAGATACCCGCGAAGAAGCTCACAGACTGGTTCGGAAAAGGTGGTGTCTGGCTCTGGGGAATCGCTAATGGGATCGAAGAGACGCCCGTGGAAGAGCGACCTCTCCGCAAATCTATCAGCGTAGAACAGACCTTTGAAAGAGACGTTCAGAACAAGGGCGTCGTCAAGGAGGCCCTCGAGTCTCTCGTCTTGGAAGTACATGAGCGTCTCCTTGGGGAGAGACTGCTCTTCCGGACCGTGGGTATCAAGGTCCGCTTTGAGGGGTTTCAGACTTTCACTCGTGAAAAGACTCACACGGGCTATGTTGACGACCAGGATGTTATTCGTGATTATGTTGGTTCTCTTTTTCGAGAATTCGAAAAGGATCGGCGAAGAGTTCGGCTCGTAGGAGCTCGCCTATCGGACTTGAAGCCGGCTGAAGGACGACAAACGCGGCTGGGATAGCCAGAGTTAAAGCTCAGGATTGTTACTC
>VBBB01000048.1:0-427 GCA_005882955.1 Candidatus Bathyarchaeota archaeon
ATCCCGCGTAGGCCTCGATGGTCTTATTCAGTGCGTCGAGAAGTAGGGAAGTGTCATAAGAGGGCAGCAAAACCAGATTCTCATTCTCAACTTTGGGATACGAGACCCTAGATGTTAGCACGAAAATCTTTGCTGCGGGTTGTCTTTGCGCCAATGAATAGACAGGGCGCCCTTTCCGGGTGAAAACCACCGTCCTTTCAAAGTTAGAAGCAGACTCCGCAAGCACCGATTTGAAGATCCGGTCGGAGTCACCTTGCGGATCAAATTCAAGGAGCAGCTTCCTACCGGCGATCTCTTCATGAGAGAGGCCGACTGTTCTCGAGAAGGTGTCCATGGATTCCGAGAGGTCAAGGGTTCGGATCTTGCCCTCCAGCTTAGCGAGCGACGGCTCTTCCCCCCGAAACACCACAGAATCGAAGGCCATTAG
>VBBB01000048.1:472-6168 GCA_005882955.1 Candidatus Bathyarchaeota archaeon
ACCATCTTGGATCCGTGAGATGCTGGACAAATTTGTGGAGGGGGCGAACAGCGAAATCATCGTAGTCAAGGACGACACTAAGGCCCTCACTTCCCAGTGTTTTTGCTTCAGCAAGGAGTTCCTGGGCGAGTTCGAGAGGAGTGTCCTCAATGATTCCCTTGTTCGGATATATGCTTCCTAAAGATTGAAGTCTGAGAGAACCTTTCAGCGTGAATCTCGTGAGGTCGATCCCATGCCGAGAAAGGCCTTCCCTGACAATTGTCTCATCGTCATGATGGAAGTAGATCACTCGGTTGTGTTGACTCACTCCGTCTATGATGTACTTGGAGATTGGGCCAAATTTCTCGGTGCCTGGACCATGGATCAATATTGTCTGGTTGGAGTGGGATGTTGTTGGCGAAGACTCAAGTGATGGTACAACCCCGAGGAATGATTTTAGAAAGGTAGGTTTCCGAAAGGCTCGAACCGCAACAACTATCAAGGCTACGGAAAGTAGATTCGTTGATCCTCGAATACTATAACCGAGAAATGCTAAGGCCATGCCAATGAGCAGGATTACGCTGATTGCACCGAAGGCTGAGGCGATGATTCTTAGAGCTTGTCGAACTTCCCTGTCCTTGAATCTTGATCGGAGTCGAGAAAGTACCGCTAGGGGGTAGAGTGTGAAAGCGGTCACGAGTACCACTCCTATGCCTAGCAGTATTGGCCCTAGGTTTGCTGAGGGAAGTGTAACACCTTCAAGGACATAGGTTACCTGGTTAGAGGGATCAGTGAGGATTGCTGAAGGGACAGTCCATCCGGCGACGATACCAAGAACCATGGGCACGAGATATAATGCGTAGATGAGGAATATCGGTCGAAGGGGGCTAGACAGAATCCTCTTCAAAGAGAAAGGTTCCGGATACAAGTATAGTCTGGTCGAGACAAAGCCCCAAAGGATCGCGATCAGAACCCCAGACGTTATGAGAGCCTGAGTTGCGAATCTCATCCATGAGAGATCAGAAGAAAGGATGAAGACTAGGTCCGAAGCAGGAAATGAAAGGAATGCAAGATAAATGGCCACGAAATAGATCTTGTAAGATTGAAAATACGATAACGGATCCTTGACCAAAGAACGTATCATTATGGCGTCCGCTAGAATCGTGACGGCGTCTAGAGTAGCGTCTACGTATGGTAGCGTGTTCCCTGGCCTCTAGGCAAGACGTATCCCAGCGTCTCCAGTAGCTGGTGTGATACCCTCCTTGCGAAGGGAACACTATCGCAAACTGGTTTTGAATGACGTTACCTGCGAAGCGATTGGTAAGTGACAGTCTAGGCTACGTCTGGCAGACCTAGGGACTTTGAAGCCGTTTTGAGGTCTCTCATGCGGCTTCGAATAGTGACCTCAGAGACCCCCGCCGCCTTTGCCAGGTCACGTTGCATGACCATGGAACCGCGTATTCTCGCTGCAAGGTCCAGTGCTGCAGCCGCCAGACCGTCAGGGTCCTTTCCTACATTCACCCGTAATCTAATTGCTTCTCGCAGAATTTTTCCAGCAAGCATCTCAGTCTGAGAGTCCGCACCTGCCCGAGAAGCGATCTTTGAGACCCGTTTGAGCGGATCTTCAATCGCCATGGTAACGTCCAATGATCGTACTAATGCTCTATAGTAATGGGCCAGCAGCTTGCGGCTCATGCCTGAAGCTTTTGCGATCTCGCTGAGAGACCGTGGAACGTCTGTAAGTCGGCACGCGGCATAGGTCGATGCTGCCACCATTCCGTTTATCGGGCGTCCTCTGACCAAGCCTTTGTTTAGGGCTCGACGGTACATCAAGGCAGCTCGCTCAGTGACAACTTCAGGAAGATTCAGGCGACCGGATAATCCTCTTAGCTGGCTCATGGCGCGAGAAAGGTTTCGGGCCATGGATGATCCGGCAGAGGCGCGCAGCTGGGTCCGTCTGAGCCGCCAGAGTTGGAGCCTCTCATCGGCGTTGAGGTTCCGGTTTGAAGCCTGGGCTCTTGAGATTATGGTGGATAGGTTCTTGTCGAATGCTGAGAATCTTCCAGGGGGACCTGACTGGCTCTCTAGTAGTCCTTCCTCGGTGCGTCGTGGCACTGGTGCCGCATAATTCTCCGATGGGTCTGACAGTACAAAGCCACAGTTGGTGCAGATGACTTCGCCAGTCTCAGCATCTCTTACAAGGCTGGGGCTTCCACAGTTGGGGCAGACATAGTGTCCGACCTCGTCTCGGGGTCTGGTCTTCCGGCTGCTCATCATTCGTCCCTGGACGGGATAAGTCTGCTGCGTGGTCTGGGCTGAACCGATCTGGTCCTTTTCCGGAGTAACAGTGGAAGTGCCCGCCATCTCTGCCAATCTATATGGCATAGGGCCCAAATGAAGCTTGTTACTGTTTGGAGAAAAGGGTCAGTTTTGGTCCCCGAATACGTACCCGGCAGGTGCAATATCGGCAGGCGCGGAAGGGCCATACGACTCACCACAGGGCTAGTCTTTATCGCAGTACCGATAGTCATCGGCATAACCGTCCTAAAACCGGTCAATCATCTATTGAGTCTAGCTCTGGTCGTCCCTTTTTACGTCGGAATCTTGGCTTGTCTAGAGGGTTCAATGTCCTTCTGTGTCCTACATGCAGCCAGAGGAACCTACGACCTGAACGAGCCCCATGGATTCGCTTCGAGGAGATCAGGTACCCTGGAGAAGGTCAGGTCCGAGGACTGGAAGGGACTTGACCGGAGGAAGGCTTCAATGATGCACTTCGAATCTTTGAGCGGCGCCGTTTTGTTGGCTTTGCTACTTGCCTTTTCCTAGGTGAGCTCCAACCGTCGTGGGTCTCCTTCGAGAGGGATCGGCGGAGAAATTTTCGATGGGAAAATTTGGCTCCTTGTCGAGGACTAACTCTGATAGCAGTCTTCCGATTAGAGGCGCAAACTTGAATCCGTGTCCTGAGAAACCATACCCGTATACGACCTCTGGATGATCCGGGTCTCTGTCGAGGACGAAATCAGAGTTTTCAGTCATATCATAGAGACAGACCTTGGTGTGGACAACTTCCCCATCGGCTAGGTCCGGCACGAACCTGCGACACACATCCCTGCATGCAACGATCTGTTCGTCGTCAACGGACCGGTTCGCATTCTCTGGGTCAACTGGATCGTTCAACTCCTTCGGTGAAACCTTGACTCCGTCGATTCCCGCTGTAGGTAGACCATAGTGTTTGTCCGTGAAGAATACGGGACAGGTTCTCGGGCGAAACAGGTCTAGATTCTTCTGGGGTTTGAAGTAGACGAGCTGTTGTCGGGTCGACACCATCGAAGTTAGTCTTGGACTTAGTAGAGTGTTGGACCAAGGGCCAATCGTTAAGACTAGTTTGTCAAATCGCACAATCTCACCGGCAGCGGTTACTATTGAGGGGTGCTCCCCGAAGATCAGCCTTGTCGCCTGTTCTTTACGAACCGTAACTCCATGTTTCTGTGTCAAGGAGCTCAGAGCGTAGAGAGCCTTGGAAGCGAGAAGGACCCCTCCGTGCGGGTCGAAGAATCCTTTCTCCGCTCTGAACTGCGGGAACCGCTTCTCGAGTTCCTCCGCCTCAAGTTGTTCTGCCCGAAGTTTCAAACGCGATAGCGTTCTGTAGCTGGCTTCGTTGAAGCCGTTCGCGTCCTGATCCTCTCCTTGAAGCATGAGAAGGCCAGTTGGAAGCAGAAGTTTTTGTCCTGACTCTTCTTCTAGGTTCTTCCAGAGCTTGAGGCTCTCGACTGCCATTCTTGTGTAATGCTCGTCGTTGCCGTACGAGTACCGGAAGACTCTGTTGACGTCATTGGAGCTGCAATAGTCATTTCCTATGCCGTAACGATCTAGGAGGAGAATCTTGGAATCGCTTGCCTTGATTATCGAGTAGGCGGTCGAAAGTCCCATGATGCCACCGCCTAGGATGCAAATGTCAGTGTTGATGACCAAAGGTAGCCCTCGGCAGATGGCCTCTAACTCAGACTATCTAACCTTGGACCGGCACTTTGCCTTTGGGCTCTAGCGTTACTGGGATGGGCTGAGAACTGCGTCTTCTATAGACAAAGCCAAGCAGTGCGACTGAAAGTCCGATTAGTATCGGTAGTCGGACGAAGAACACCATGATTATCGAGATCACTAGGGAAATCCACGGAAACAGTCTCTTTGCACCCCTGACTTTGAGGAGTTTGATCCCAGAACTCGACCCGATAATGTACACGAGTATTGCGGCGCCGCTGGGGATTAACAGCTCAGTTTCCAAGTCGACGCTGAAAACGTAGAATAGTAGTAGTGTGATCCAAGATAGTCCGAGCAGCAACATCAGCGATCTGTCTGGGACCTGGGTCTTGATGTTGATGCGGTCAAGTAGCCTCGGTAGTCCTCGGTCCTTGGCAGTTGCGTAGATGACCCGTGAGATGCCAGTGGTATACGCGTTCACTGTTCCGAATATGATGATTACGGCGAGGATTGCTGTCCCCACTGCGCCGTAGATTCCGAGAGCGTTCGAGAGCATCACTGCAAAGGGCGCAATGCTTCCCGCAGCGGCGTAGGCTCTAGTTCCTACGGTCGCGACGGCAACCGAGATGTAGAGTAGACCGATGACTATGACGCTGAAGAGGATGCTGCGATGGAAATCCCTTTCTGGGTTCTTGAGCTCCTCCGCCACATTAGACACGTTCTCATAGCCCAAATATGACCAGAAGATCAGGGCGGCGCTTACTCCGATCGGGACGTAGCCGTTGGGGAAGAAGGGAGTGAAATTGGTGGGGGTCACGGATGGTGTGGATGCGACGACCGCAGTGATCAGGAGTCCTACGATAGCAACTATGACCGCCAGCTGAACTCTGCTGCTGACGACGATTCCTCGATAGTTGACTAAGAATGCTCCGAGTGTTAGAAGCCCTGCTATCAGGAAGATTTCAGTCCGAGTCAAGGGAAACGCATAAGCTAGGTATGAAGCTGCGATTACCGTTACTACAGGCGCTCCTGTGACGTACCATAGGATGAACAGCCAGCCTACCGCGTTCGCTGCTCCTGGACCGAGACTCTCCCTGGCAAAGGAGTAGACTCCTCCTGATTCTGGTCTTCGCGCTGAAAGGCTTGCAAATGTGTAGGCAAGTGGATAACTGATGATCGATAGTGCGACCCACGCGACGAGAGAGGCAGGCCCAGCTATCTGGGCCGCAAGTCCGGGAAGGACCAGGACCCCTGAACCGAGAACCGAACTCATGTAGAGTGCAACGGCATAGCGCATCGTCATTGCCTTGCGGAGAACCGGATTGGATGTCAACATGTTCTGGGGGCGGAGTCTTCGCGGGACTAGCGCGTGATAAGCCCTACTCGCTAGATCCTAAGAAACGGATTGACTCATGGATCGCTGCTAGTGTTTGCGGGTGGCAAGCGCGACCCCTGTGAACATCAGGATTCCGCCCAGAACCGTGAGGATGGTCACACCTTCGCCGAGCAATACGATTCCTCCGACTAGACTCACCAACGGGACGATATAGAGCTGGATTGAGAGCCTCGACACGGATCGGTTCCCGATAAGCAAGTAGAGGATCACGTTGGCAAGAACCGTGCTCAGAAGCGCTAGGTAGACGACTGACAACCAGGTTATCGTGGAGAGTTGTTGGATCTGAGTGACGAAGTTCAAGCTGATTAAAGGTAGTGTGAATGCAGTGCCGATTAGTGCTACC
>VBBB01000136.1:0-1508 GCA_005882955.1 Candidatus Bathyarchaeota archaeon
GATCTCGACTGTGAAGGTTGTTCCCTCCCCCACTTTGCTTGAGACTTTGATGTCGCCGTGGTGAGATTCGATCAACTGCTTGGCCACGGCCAGCCCAAGTCCTACGCCTTTATCTCTTGTAGTGAAGAGTGGGTTGAAGATCTTGGCCTTGACGTCTTCCGGGATTCCTTTTCCAGTGTCTTGGAAGCTGATCGTGGCTAACTCTTTGTTCTTCCACGCCTTTATCTTTAGCTGACCCCCATCGGGCATTGCTTGTAGGGCATTCGCGATTATGTTGGTGAAGGCTCGGCGGAGCAAGTTTGGATCGACGGTCAGTTTGGGAAAGCCCGGCTCAAAGGAGGTGGAGACTTCTACAGTTGTGGGTATTGAGATCGAGGATCGTGTGTCGTCGATGAGGCCCTGGAGGTCGTATTCGACAAAAGAAGGCTTCGGCTGTCTCGCGTAGTCTTGTAAGTCAGATACGATCTTGTTCATGAAGTCAGCCTGCTCTCGAATGGTTTCCAGCGTCTTCTCGATCCGCGAGTTCTGCGGTGTTTCTCCGGATTTCATGCTCTCCGTCGCTAGATGGATGGTGTTGATTATCGTCTGGAGTGGGTTGCGGAGGTCGTGGCCGACCATTCCAGCTGTCTCGCCAATGGCGGCCATGCGGGTTGAGTTCCTCAGCATTCTGGTTCTTTCCTCAATCACCTCTTCCAATTGTTCCGTGTGAGCTTTGAGCCTCTCCTCGGCTTGCTTTATGCGGTCGATGTCGACGAAGGCTATCACTGCACCGTCGATCTTGTTGTCTGTAGTCCTGTAAGGACGTATCCAAATGGAATACCAGCGGCCGTTGTTGTCTTTGACTTCTATTTCCTTGGGGGTAACGCTGTCTATTACATCGGTAATCAGAGAGCCGATATCGGGGGTCTTCGGGTTCAGATTGATGTCGATAATCGAACGTCCGACATCGGTCGCGATCAGGTTGAACATCTTCTCTGCATGGGGGGTGAAACGGCGTATCCGAAGGTCGTTGCCCAGCATGATGATCGGCAGGTTCGCGCTAACAAGAAGGTTTGTTATGTCATCATTGACCTGGGTGAGTTCTAAGTTTCGGTTTTGTAGTTCTTCGTTAACTGTGGTCAGTTCTTCGTTTGTGGACTGAAGCTCCTCTTTGGCCGTCTCCAGCTCCTCATTGGTGCTTTGAAGTTCCTCATTGCTCGATTGTATTTCCTCATTGGCGGCCCTCAATTCTTCTATGGCCGACTCGTTATCCTGTATGATTGACTGCAGATACTCCTTGTTTGCAGAAAGCTCCTGTTCGAGATGTAGGAGCTTGCGATCCTCGGCCATCTGGTCCCTCGCATGCTTTGCGCCCCGGGCTCCGCCCGTTGTTGGGCCTGGGATCGGCCTTGGCAATGCTTCTTCGAACGCTATTAGAAAGTAGGGAAGGTTTGTCGAGGTCTTCAGCGGGACTACTTCTAGGTTGACGTCGATATATTTGCCATCAGATTTTATGGCAATCTCTTTCT
>VBBB01000136.1:1517-2009 GCA_005882955.1 Candidatus Bathyarchaeota archaeon
TCTATTGCTGCGCGCAAGTTCGTCATCAATCCTTCCCGGGCCATTTTTAGAACGTTGAGGCTGGCTTTCCCTGGTGCGGGCTCGAGGAAGAGACCTGTGCGTCCGCGAAACTGGATAATCTCCAAGTCACTGTTTACGATGACGGTGGCAGGAGAGTATTTGGTTAACAAGATTCGATCCGCTTCTTTGAAAATGGCCTGTTCAGGGACTAGACCTTCAATCGGCCGGGCCTCTGATCTGTCAACATGCCCAAGGTCAATCCCATATTTCATCGAGAAATCGAGCGGAGTACGCGGAACCATAGGCTTCTTGGAGTAGATCTTGAGCCGTTTGTTCGCTACATTGAAGATGTTGTCGAATTCCCCTACGGTCTCGTAGTCTCCGAGGACGAGGAAACCGGTGGGTTTGAGGGCGTAGTGGAATATTGGAAGCAGTTTCTTCTGCAGAGGCGGCCCGAGGTAGATCAGCAAGTTTCTACAGACGATGAGATCA
>VBBB01000136.1:2046-4861 GCA_005882955.1 Candidatus Bathyarchaeota archaeon
GAAGATGCAAATCTTCCGAATTATCTTGTTTATCTGGTAGGAACCGTTCGTCTTAACGAAGAATCGTCGCAGTCGTTCTGCGGAGATTGAGGGGGATGCGCTGTACACGCCTAGTCGAGCTCTTTCGAGCACGTTCTCGTTCACGTCGGTGGCGAAGATTTGGATTGGCGGCTTGACGCGGGCATGGTCGAGGTACTCGAGTAGACTTATGGCTACTGAATAGACCTCTTCACCAGTGGAACAGCCGGGGATCCATATTCTGATGGGGTCATCAACATGCCTGTTTTTCAAAATGTTGGGAAATATTTCGGTTTTCAGGGCGTCGAGGGTAGCAGGCTCACGGAAGAAAGCGGTAACATTGATCAGAATATCTTGGAAGAGGGAGTTCACCTCGGTGGGGTTTGTCTGCAGATACTTCAGATAATTCTCCATCTTGTTGATCTTCAGAATGAGCATCCGTCTCAGGATTCGTCTTTTGATTGTGGCGTGTTTGTAGTCGGTGAAGTCAACTCCCTTGCCCTTTCGCAAGAGGCTGAAGATCTTTTCCAGGTCGCTTTGAGGCAACAGCTCTTCCGATTTTTCCGTCTCCAAGTACGGAACGTAGGGATGCTCACTAATCTTGGTGAGTTCCTGGGCTATCTCCTTGGGGGCGAGTATTAGGTCCACGAAGCCCGAGGCGACGGCACTACGAGGCAGGTCGTAATACTTCGCGGATTTCTCGTCTTGAGCAATTGTGATCCCACCTTCCGCCTTTATGGCCTTCAGCCCCTGAACACCATCCATTGAGGTCCCGGAGAGGATCACTGCGATCGCTCGGCCCTTCTGGTCTAGGGAAAGGGATTGTAAGAAGTGGTCAATGGGCATGTGCTTGCGGTCAACCTCCACACGTGGAGTAAGGTGGAGCGCTCCCTTTGAAATGGTCATGCTCGTGTTCGGCGGGATCACGTAGACGTGTCTCGGCTTCACCTGCATGCCATCAGTGACCTCGTCAACCGGCAGCTTGGTTGTCTTGGAAAGAAGTTCAGAAAGCAGACTCTTGTATGTGGGGTCTAAGTGTTGTATTAGGACCAGTGCCATTTTGATGTCTGGCGGGAGCTCCCTAAGAAGTTGAGTGAAGGCTTCGAGCCCCCCCGCAGAAGCACCAATGCCCACCACTGGGAAGGACTCATCCACAAACGTGTCGTGCTCAATGGTCTTCGGCTTCCGCCCTTTGTCTTGCTCCGTGATCTTTTACGGTTGACGAGTTCTTGGGCCATACAGAGAGCGCTTGAGGATACTTCTCGCCGTGAGCGTGGGCTTAGCGGAATATAAAAGAACAACCCACACCCCTATATTGCATCACTTGGATGAGCAATGGACTTTCGCCTTCCGCCCCACTTCTAGTTGGTACAGATGGTTACCCAAGCAGAAGCAAAGATTCACCGAGTCGGCCCGCGCCACACCATCTACCTAGCTAAGGATCTGGTGGAAGATAGCACCTTTCCATTCAGTGCCAACGAGGACCTCACGGTAAGGATTGAAGGAGGCGCTTTGATAATAGACAAGACCGGAAAGAGTGGCTACCGACTTCCTGACATGGAGGCACTGCCAAGTCGTAACCAACATATGATGGAGACCCTGGATAATCTCAACTTTTCTCCCATCGCTTCAAAGGCGGAGAGGATTCGCCAGATGTTGAGCGAAATTCATGAGGCAGAAATGTTAGAGTCACGTATACGACATATGCCGAAGAGTGAACACGCTATCCTCCTCTGGGAGGAAAAAAGCTTCCTCGGCATCGTGCTGTCGGAATTCTTTGACCCTGGTGTGACTGGAAAAGCTGCAAAAGGACTCCTCTCTGCAAAACCGGCGAACATCGAATCCGTGAGCAACTTGTTGCTTGAGGAAGTGTCGGGTCTGGACAGGCAGACGGCCGCGAGGAAGATAAGAGACTGGATGTTAGAGGTCCACTCAACGAACAAGTCCAACCTTCCGACCAGAATTGCAGTGGAGGATTATTCCTGGCTCCTTCAGAATGGTTCAGCCAAAGGACTCTTGGAGGTAGAGCAAAACATCGGGCTCAGGGTTAGAGAGAATATGACGATACTTTGTGGGTATGACGTCTCAAACGTGATTGACCCCAAGCAGTTAGATAAGGTAATGGCGTTCCATGGTTACGCGATCATGGACCATCCTTTCAGAGTGTACAGGAGAGCAGGAGATTGATCTTGGCCGGCGAGGCGCGTACCGGCTCAGACGCAGTCTAGCACGCGTAAACTCTCTCGACTTCTGAGGTCTTCTTATTGACGTAGGAAAGGTTTTTGGCTATTCGGATGGTGTATAAAATGTTATATACGTGTCACACGGACTAAAACTGAGCTGACCTATCAGGAAGTGCTTTGACCGTGCCCAAGTTCATGCTTAGTATGAAAGAAAAGCCGTTCGCCGAAATATCTTCTGAAGCAAAGAATAGAGGCGTGACTGTCCAAGAACTGTTGAGGGCCGTAATTGTGCCGGAATGGGCTAGGGAAAATCTGCAGCCCTCCAATATCCCACAGCCTTCGATGCAAATTACGCCCAACCAGACCAAGCCCTCCATGTCCTCCAGACAACGAGACTCGAGGCTCGCAATCACCGTCGGCCAGCTAAGGACCTAGTCAGGAGATGCTCCGCCGGAAAGATGAGCCTACGCGAAATTCTGCGCAAGCATGTGCAGATCTCTCTGAGGGAGGTGAATAAATGAAGAAAGTCAAACCTGGTGATAGGGTGTGGGTCAAGACCCCGCGTGCAATAGTAGAACGTAAGGTTGGAACAGTAATCGCTGCTAGGAAAACGC
>VBBB01000136.1:5033-6493 GCA_005882955.1 Candidatus Bathyarchaeota archaeon
AATTTATGAACTCAGAAGTTCAGCCGGCTATCTTTGGCCGCTTTTCCCGTGTTGTCGGAGCGTTTAGCCATACTATTACTGTGATACCTTTCCGCTGTCACTTCGGAGACATGATTATCAGGCAAAAGGCGGTGGTGGCGTCCGTTGGTGATGGGCATCTCTTCCAAACAGGGTGTCCCGGTCGTCGTCTCGACCCTGGGATCCCAACTGCGTCGAACGTCGACCTTACGACTGCTCCCTTCCGGGCCTCGCCGGATTCGACCGTGAGAAGGTAGCAACCCTCTCTTCAGAGAGTGCTCCTCCGCCGCCGACCTGTTAGGGCAGAGTTTCATTGTTGACAGCCGGGTCTTCTGCCTGGTCGAGGCTACTGCTCACCAGCGTTAGCGGACTCCCGCATAGGTCGATTTCGGGTAACAGGAAACGACCAGCTTCCCAGTCCCCCACCACCGCCCAAACAGAGCGAGCCGAAACAGTCGATATAAGAATATCAGGCACGAACCGATCGGACACCCGTCTGGGTTCCATTTCCATTTCTAAGCGAAAAAGGGAGTGCTTTTACATGGATGCTTTTCCGAACCAAGAGCCATGGACGATGAAGAAGCAGAGCTCGAGGAGGGGGAGTCAGATATCGGGGAGACAGCGGCCGAAGCCCCCGGACGAGTAGCGTCAACTAGGACCCTCGTTGACATTCCTGTCATTCCTTTTGAGCCACCAACTACAGGAAGCGGCCACGATATTGGAGAAAAACAGGGCAAGCTTCGAACGGCGATCCTTGAACGAGTCTCACAGAATGAGATTGCGAAGTTTAAGGAAGCGTTGAAGGGGCATCTAGTAACAATAACCTTAGGATTCTTTCTCTGGAAAGGCTCCACAAAAACTACGAACACTCGGGCTGTGAAGGACTTGGACAATCTGATGAAGATAATTTTCGACGTCCTCGGCAAAGGTCAACAAGGACTGGGTCTGTTAGAAGAGGACAGTTACATCTGCGAAGTCTATGCGAAGAAAGAGCTGGTCGAGGATCAGGCCGAAGAAGGACTCAAGGAGTTCTATTCGAAGAAGAGCAAGGTATCTGCCTAGAGCGGTGGAGCAGTCTCGCTCAATTTCTCTTTGGGAAGTTTGGACCATTTGAGAAACTCTGCACTGGGCTTCTCCTCCTCGTAGAGTTCTTTTCGACGACACTCCAAAGGATTAGGCTCCTTTCGCGCGAGTTCTGCAGCCGTGATGACTCGATGTTCCATCTTTTCAGCGGACTTTCTCACGGGTTCAAGGAACTTGTACCAGCCCTCGTCCCTTAGCAGATGATGGTCTATGACCAGAGTTTCGACTTCTTTTGCGATCATTTCCATATGAACTAATGCTGTTCGGAAGAATTCCTCGCCTATTCGAAATCCTTGCAGATACGTGGGTGGTCCTCCCAAGATTACCAAACTGGGTTTTTCGTCAAGTATGACTTTGAC
>VBBB01000049.1 GCA_005882955.1 Candidatus Bathyarchaeota archaeon
TAGGACACGGTGAACGAGGCGTATAGGGTGTCCCCAGGGGAGAAATCGCCAGTGGGTGTCCCGTATTCGTTGTATGTTGAAAGCCCAGAAACGATGAGTTGCGACGGAGTGACGGTAACCGTAATACTGGAGGCTCCAAAGTTATTCGTCGTACTTGGTGCGGGACTATAGGCGGTGGCAGTAATGTTCCATGGTCCCGAAGGATCGCTTCTCTGGACCCGATAGGATCCCGAGTATGTTCCACTTGGTGTCGTGGGGTTTAGTGGCATCTGGCCTCCACCGGGAATAGAAACAGAAACCTGGGCATTTGTTACTGGTTGCCCATTAACATCGTTGACTGTGGCTACGAAGTTTGCATTCATCCCACGTTGGACCGTGCTTCCTTGGGTGGGCGTTATTATTCGGACAGTAAGTACGCTGCTAACTCTAAACGTTGCGCTTGGAAATCCAGTTGTTACTGACTTCGGCGCCGCCTCAACAACGGTTACGGTGTAGTTTCCAGGAACATCGGTTCGAACACTCCCCGTGACAGAGTTCCAAGTCTGAGTATTGTTAGGATAGGTGAATACCTGCGTGGCTCCTCCACTCGAGTCTGTAGAGAAAGACTCATCACAGTATGCCTGGCCGGTCCCCCCGGGTTTCGTCATTGTGAACCGAAAAGTATAGGCTGTGTTTGTTGACCCTCCGGTTATAGTGAAAGTGATAATCACGTTTCCTTCTTCTTCGTTGAGTGTCGTCGGCGACGCTCCAAGCGTGTAGGAGGGTCCTGCGGGAGCCCGCACATACGTAATGGCTAGCGAGGCCAAAAACAAGATTGTTACCGAGAGAATGAGCAGTGAGGCTCCATTTTTTTTCTGAGTCATTAGGGTCCGAGCTACCGCTACCTTGGCCTATCTTGGCGAAGAAGCGAAAGAGTGCTCGATGTGGGGAAGCCTTGTGTTACTCGTATGGAAGCAAAATAGTTACAATGAAAGTCGAACCCTCGGCGAATGCAAATTCGAGGAGGAACCCAAAAAACGGGGGTCTTGATCTAGAACAGCCCGGGCGTTGCTAGTTACTCTTCTTGCCCAGGTTGTGGTGCTTTACGTAAGCCCAGATTCTCTTCGTCATCTCAGAGGGGGAAATCTTCTGGCCCTCGCGGCCACCTAGTACGGTAGCTAGGGCAGAGTCCAGCTCGATCCCATAACCTCCGAAGGATGCTTTCTTGGTTGGCGTCAGGTTCACCTCCCTGAACCGAAATACACGGCGTATCAATTCCAGCAAGGCGTAGACTGGTCTGAAATCCACATTGTAACTCCCATTCCACTCGCAGTCGTTACAGGCTTACGTTGCTAACCCCGCACACGCGACGATATCCGGAGACGAGATCCTCCGTTTTGCTCTCTGGTTCGTGCTATCTCTCGGCATTTTGACCAGTCATCTTGGGCCAGAAGAAATCTACTCATAGACGTTGACAAGAAGAGTCCGGGTAGTTTTTTGATGTCAAATGCTCGTTCCCCTTGCGGCACCTGCACGTTTCTCGCATTGACAAACTCACGATTAAAGCCAGAATCAATGGTAGATTCGCAAAATAAGCCCATCCTAGAAGAGTTGTCAGTCTGACCCCCCCTCCTGGGGGGGTGGCTAGCAAAAATCTTGAGACCCTTCGCAGAGTTTAGAGCACAGGTATCTTGTAATGGAAGTAGACCCAGAACGAGATCCCGATTATGGCCAGAGATACTGCGATGATCGAATAGTCAACTGGCCGAAGCTTAAGCTGGAAGAGGGAAGTTCTGCCCTCTTTCCCGGGAAACCCCCTAGATTCCAAGGCCTCGGCCAGTTCAAGACTTCTCCGAATAGCAATGAGCAACAGTGGAATTAGGATTGGGATATAGTTCCTGACCCTTTTCAACAGATTCCCCTTGTCCAATTCCAATCCTCTCGACCGTTGAGCATCGACAACTGTCTGCGCGTCAACCGCCAAAGTTGGCACGAGTCTTACCGCTGTGGTGAACGTAAAAGATAGCGCATTGGGGTATCCGAGCCATCGCCGAGACAACCATCTAACTGCTCCAATCCGATCTAGCGCGAGCCCCAGATCATCCGGAGATGTGGTCATGAAGAAGAGGCTGAATGATGTAAGCAAGACGAGAAACCTGAGAGTCAGAGCTATCGCCGACAGATATGATCCCGTGAACAGATTCACGACAAAGATGAGCGCTGAAAGAAAGACCCCCGCTCTAAGCGACAGGGCCCATCTTCTGGCCACCTTTCCCACAAATAGCAGTGGAACTTGAGAGAGGAGCAGGGCAATCATCACGTATATGTTCGCGAAGAGCAATGCGGGAACTAAGACAGCGATCACTAACAGGAATTTCGTCCGCGGATCCAGCAGGTGAACTGGAGTCTTCAGGGTTGAGAACTTGAATCCTTCAAGAGTTCTGAGCGACACGAACTTTCGCCTCCGAAAGTTTCTCCTCTAGCAATATCCTGGCCCTGTGAACGTCAACAACATCGCTTGGAAGCCCATATTTCGTTAACTCGCCGAAAAGCCGGCTCATCTGTGGCCGGACCAGAGACGCCTTCTTTACCAGTTCATCCTTTGACAGGACAGAATCAGCCGGACCCTGGGCGACGATCCTTCCTTGCGACAAGAGTATGACCTTCGGATTGGATTCTGCAACGAACTCGACATCGTGGGTAATCATAACCACAGCCTTCCCCTGCGAGTACAACTGGAGGATGAAGTTCCGCAGCCGCTCCTTCTGCTGGTAGTCCTGACCGATCGTAGGCTCGTCCAGAATCAGATAATCAGGCTCAGTCGCGAGGATGGCGGCAAGTGCTACTCTCTTCCTCTCGCCTCCGCTGAGGAGGAACGGTGATGTCTCCGCATACTCTGACAAGCCCAGAGCCTCGAGGGTCCGCATCACTTGGTTGTGAACTACCTCCGGCGCGAATCCAAAATTTTTCAGTCCGAACGCAACTTCGTCCTTGACCGTCTCCGAAAATAGTAGATGGTCCGGGTTTTGAAAGACGAGCCCTACCTTCCTCGACAGTCTGGCCACGCTAACCTTTCGTGTATCCTCCCCGTCTACTAAGACCCGCCCCTGCGACGGTTTCAACAGCCCGTTCAGATGCTTGGCGAGAGTTGTCTTTCCGGCCCCATTCTCGCCCATGATCGCGATGAAATCACCACCCTCGAGGTTCAAGTCGATTTCCTGCAGGGCTCTCTGGCCCGAGCGATAGGTGAACGAAACCTTCTCGAGAGTAATCATTGATTCATCATGCCCGCGAGAGATGACGCTGCGCTTTCAACATGGGTCGGAACTTTCCCCGACACCAATCCGTCCCGTCGAAGCATAGTCCAAAGAAGGCTTACCCGAGGAACTCCAACACCCAATCCTTCAAGCAGATCAAACTTTTCGTCGAGAGTCTCCTCGAGATCCCCGTCAGCGACGATCTTCCCAGCGTCCATGACAACGATCCGCTCAGCGTACCTCGCGACGAGATCCAGACGATGCTCCACGACAACAATGGTGAGTCCCAACTCTCTCCGCAGGTCATCTGTAGCCCTCATCACTTCTTCTGCAGTCCGAGGATCAAGAAACGACGTAGGTTCGTCTAGAACGATCACTGAGGGCTTCATCGCCAAAACCCCTGCGAGAGCCACTCTCTGCTGCTGGCCTCCGGACAGCTCGTACGGTGCGAGATCCTTCAGCGGCAGCGTACCTGTTACATTCATTGCCTCGTCTACTCTCTGTCTAATCTCTTCCCTGCTCAAACCCAGATTCTCGGGCCCGAAGGCGATATCCTTCTCTACTGTCAGGGCAAACAATTGATTCTCAGGATTCTGAAACACGTACCCCACTCTACGGGAGAGTTCACTCGTGAGCTGAGTCGTCACGCTTAGACCGTCGACAAGCAGTTCACCCGTCCATTCTCCCTGGTAGAAATTCGGAATCAGCCCGTTTAGACACCGACAGAGGCTCGTCTTTCCACAGCCGCTAGGGCCTGTTAGAAGTATGAACTCGTTTTCTCTGATAGAGAGATCTATACCTTCAATGGCCGCCCTTCGAGCGCCGACGTACTGAAACCCGAGATTTTTCGCGAGGATGATCTCTCTGGGGGCATGGGCCACGACCTACTCACTTTCGGGTTACTGCTCTATCTTGGATGAATTGGACCAGCGCGCTATATTAGGTCTGGAATGGCCCAGCAGACTCTCTGAGAACATCAACGCAGATTTTCAAGATATCCTGTACCTGCCCAGGAACCGATAACCCAGCTGCTGTAGGATGACCGCCTCCAACCCCTCCTAGCTTCTTCCCGATGGGGATCGAGAGGTCTCTCGCCAAATGGACCCCTGTCTTGTTGTAGAAATCCTCCGTAGCTCTCATGTTTACGCGAACTCTGTCTTTAGATTCTCCCGCTACAAAAGCGACGTGAGCTCCAAGGGACAATAACGCACGCGCCGCTGATGATTGATAAGAACCCAGGTCGGACGTGGCGACAATCCAGTTGCCCATCAAGATTATTTGGGATCGTCCTGCGGCTTTGAGACGAGCGACACGTTCGGATCTGCTCATCGGAGTTGAAAGGATTTCTGATAGCCGTCTCGGGTCCGCCCCTGCCCTAACCAGCCCAGCGGCGACGTTGAAGGTCGATTCTCTTGCCAGCAAGAAGTGCTTCGTCTCGACGAATATCGCGGCAAGCAGCGCCCGCGCTTCTACCATGCCAGGCTCCGTCTTGGAGGCGTGAAAGAGTTGGTACACTACTTCGGCGGCTGCCGCAGCAGACTCGTCTACGATCATCAACGACGCGATCTTCGTGGTGTCGGGGTGCGGATGATGGTGATCAATTACAATTATTGGTATCTCGCCATGGAGGATCTTTTCTCCGATGTTTCCTAACTGGTCTG
>VBBB01000137.1:0-1732 GCA_005882955.1 Candidatus Bathyarchaeota archaeon
CGGGACAAACTGCTGTCGCAAACTCACAAGTTCATTGGAATGGCATGTTATGTGAAAGTCAACGATACGGTGACTGTTCAGTTCCACAATTGGTACACCCCCGGAATCGCGGGAGACAATAGCTGTTGAGACAGCCTAACGGCTCCTCAGAAGATCAAGAGCCCGTCTGGGCCTCCCACTGCCTTGCGCGCCATGCCAATGCATCCTTTGACCGGTTGTATCAAGATCGTTTCACCCAACGTATTTCCTTCATCTTCAACACATAGTAAGGCTGGAGGTAAGAGATCAAGAATGTCGTCGAAAGCAGCCGTCGAATACCCGAACATTCCCTCGATACTAGCACTAGTAGGAGGCGCTCTGATAGTGCTCGTTGACATATTCCTCGTGACCGTCAGCATAGTCGTACTGCCACATCTCAACTACACCAACTTCAATTCACCACGCGGCTATACAGGCAGTCCCGGCGCTCTCGCAGCAGGCTTCGTCGGAGCAATTGCAGTATTCGGCCTCATCTGTGGTATCATCGTCACAATGTCAGCCGTACTGCTACGCCTAAAACCGAACCAGCGACAGACGTGGGGCATACTGGTACTGGTCTTCAGCATCCTAGGCTTCTTCGGCTTCGGAGGCTTCATAGTCGGATCAGTCCTGGGTATAGTCGGCGGAATAATGACCCTCAGATGGAAACTACCACCGACAGCAACAACACCACCGCAATAGCGAGAACCCGAACGAACCAACGCTAAGGAGAAGGAGCGAGGCGAAGACTTGGAGAAGCTAAAAATCCTCCTGATAATGCTCGTATCGGCCACAGGCGGACTTGCAGTCTCCGGGTACATCCTCGCCCTAATCCTAACCCCCACAGAATCAGCACTCGAGGTTCTCTCTCAACTTCTCACGAAAGGATTCCCAGCAACGTTTCCATTCCTAGTATTGTTTTCCTCGCTTCTATTTCTCAGCACAGTACTAGCGAGCGTAGTCGGGGTCATCTACTTCCTGGTACTACCTGAGATGAAAACCTACTACGCCCCCGGCAATGGCAACGGGAGAGAAAACACTGCCATGGTCCTGAAGACTCTCAAGCCTGAAGAAAGAAGCATCGTCAATGTTCTAGATGCTCACGGAGGCACCTACCTGCAAAAGTACATCACGAGGGAAGCGGGTCTATCACGATTGAAGACTCACAGAGTAGTCGCAGCGTTATCAGAACGCGGAATCGTCCAAAACACGAACCAGGTTAGGCTTGCGAAGTGGTTCCATGACAGTATGCATCAACCATGAAACCTCTCATTCTGACAGGTACGAGGCTTTGCGGGCGGGTTACTTCTCTTGGCCGCTTGAGAGACCATGAGTTTCGTTCTAGGCAGATAGTAAGAAAGCGAACCAAAGGCATTCTTTTCTAAAGTTGGGTTGCCGTGTCGCGTTGCAAGATTTGAAGAGCGTATGTTCGGCGAAAGCCATGCGTCTTTGTCAGGTAAACCCTGATCTGCAAGCTTCGGACCGAAGGAGAGATTGTCTTACTCTTCGTATTTCGCTTTCTTACTTGATCCTTTACCGATTTCAAGAAATGTACTGTTTGGAAGTGGAGTCTCAAGTGGAGGACGAAGGTCTCTCCCATGGCAGGACTATTTTGTAGATGTCAACCAGATATTGGACGTTCTTGAGGTCTCGCCGTTCGAGTCTTGTGAATGTGTTGGTCAGTTTATTTCTCACTTGGTCGTAGACTTGTTGC
>VBBB01000137.1:1805-6436 GCA_005882955.1 Candidatus Bathyarchaeota archaeon
CTCCCAAATGTACCCCTATCCTCAGGATAATTCTCCACTCATCACGGGCTGAAACGTTGTAGTCGTGCAGGGCATGTTGTATTTCGATGGCGCAACTTGTCGCGTCGAGTGCGCTTTCGAATTCGACCATCAGCGAGTCTCCCATAGCCTTGATCTCACGGCCACGGTATTGTGGGAGGATTGGCCGGATTATCTGATTATGTCTCTCTAGAAGTTTCAGAGCGAGACGTTCGTTGCTCTGAGTAAGCTTCGTATAGCCGACCATGTCAGTGAACATTATCGCTGCGAGTCTGCGTTCGCCCTCTGGGAATTGAAATTCCGGGGACAAGGGAATGCTTGGAACCGTTCGGGACGCTTCGATGGCGGACCCGTCGGCGGGTGACGTTAGCAACGCTTGATGAGGAAGATATTTGTGACCTCTTAGACTGGTGACGCGCAGGAAACGAACTGGCTGTCCTGTTTCTTCATGCTCTACAATTTCCATTCGCCCGTCGAATAGGTCGAAGAGGGCATTCACCTCCTGGGTTCCGTGCATTCTCGGGTTTAGCTCTGCTACTACCGTGCAGTTTCGGGCCCTGAGCCGGGGCAATAGATCCGCCAGCCAGTGACGTGTTGCGACTTCCTTTTGCAGCAACAGAATGTCAGAGATGAGCTGGATCAAAACTCTAGGGCTTTCGTCATGGATGGTTTCGAGGGCGTGGGTAAGAAGGTCGTCGATTTCAGAGATGTTCCGAAGAGTTCGCGAGACTTGAATGAATTCTGTCGTTGGTAGGAGGTCAGCCTGAGGGCTACAAACTACTATCCTCAACTCAGGATAGAGCCTGTGGAGCTGAGTGCTTCGTTCCACATCGCTCGAAACGTAGACCGTCGCACCGGGCGCGATTGCACAAAAGCCTTGGACAAGGCTGTCTTTCTCGTCACAAGCCGCGCTATTGAGAAGCACTGCCGACCGTCTAGGCAGCCCTCCTAACAAGAGGCCGTCCGCTATGGGAGACCCCGTGGACAATCGTCCCCCTCGTTCCACTATGGACAAAACGCACGGCGCTTCGATGACCTTGGATCGCCCTCTGAGATCGATGATAGTTGCTCTGACAGATACCCGACCCTGTCCGATCTGTGTGCCCCGAATTCTAGCCTTAATCACGTGAGCTTCTCCAGGCTGCAGTTTCAGACCTTCAAGGTCGTAGCTTGGTTTGTTCGGCTCGACGAGAAATGTTTCCGAGGAGAGTTGAAGATCGCAATTCTTAACCAACATCTCACCGACCGTCCGATTTACCAGCGTGATCTTCAGTTCTGTCTCGGATCCCGCCGCGAGTGTATTCCCCGACGCGGGCTCTAGCCTCAATTGAAGCGGTTGCCTAGCGTAGCTGACATACTCGGACAGTTTCCAGTTCACATCACGTTGGAATTGGAAGCCGAAACTCCTAGAGAGTTCCAAGCCTATGGACTCTACGAGTGCGTTCACTAGTTCTGGAGAGAAGATCTTCTTGAGTAATTCGACGTATACGTCTGGGCTCTTGGCGGATATGCCTGGGTCGACATAGAAGCTAGTCACGTTTGCCGCGCGCCCCAGGACGCCTTGCAGCGCACGGTCTAGCGCAATTGAGAAGGTTTCATCAAAGGACTCTGAATAACGCCAACATCGAGACTGCGTGAATTCCCATGCCCAGTATCAGGAGGGGCTCTGAAAAATTGACTGCGCCGACGGTGCCTAGGTACCTCCATATTTCTGAGATCGTCCAAATGACCAGCCAAGCCGCGAGTTGGAATTGCAGGCTCTTCTTGGACTTCGCTGTAAGCATCATTCTAAGTGAGAGTATGAATGCTGCCACTACTCCGGCCAAGATCCCGCCGTCCACGAGGATCATCTCGAGGGTGCCCGTCATTAGGGCAATCCTCCTTTCTTCGAGAAGTAAGATAGGAAAAGCAAGAGGACGCCAACTGAAAACGAGTCTAGTATGGCACGTGCAGTGTATCCAAAGATGAATCCGAAGAGCAAGTGGTAGAGCCCGTGGCTGAACGCAAAGAGGGCAAGAAGAAGAGAAAGGACGCGGAAGGGCTTGATCTTCGTAGCGTACGCGACGTAGAACGGGATGGCGGATGCGGCCATCATGGCCACGGCATCGATAAGGTTGAATGTTTCCGGCCACCCGAAAGACATGGGAGACCTGCTTCATGAAAGATGACTACAATTTATGCGTTCAAGAATCTCGTGATAGATCAGACGAACTTATAGAAAGGCTGGTGCAGAGTACAGACGCGTCGATTTCATGATTGGCGCGAATTGAGCGTTCCCCACCAACGAACTGGCATGGGGGTGATAGGCGTCTGGCCTGATTGTGGTCTTATCGCCTGGTCTGATGGCGACGCTTGCTCGGGGAATTCATCCCAACTATGTCAAACAGTATGCGTCTGTAGTTTATCGTCAGAGCTCTAGCGAAGAACTGCCCTTCGATTCTCATGTCCCTGAGGTCGCGACTGTTCTTTTCATCTGGGCGGAACTTTTCGAAGGAGAGACAATCTTCAAGGTGTCGTTTGAGCCTGAGGACATCAGGATCTACTGCGACCTCGTTGGGGATGAGTCTCTTCTTTGATGTGCTGAGCATGTCGTTCAGCGCTTCTCTGGCTGCTTCATGGTTCTTCCACGCTTCCTCGACATATACGGGAAAGATTCCGTTTGCGACTAGCTTTGAGACGAAGGACTCATCGCTATCTTCTACGTGCCCTTTGAGAAGATGCGCTTTGATGTTAATCGAACCTATACAATAACCTGCGAGCGTCGCCTTCCGCGTCTGTCCTGTAAGCATGGTTGAGCGAGTCACCGAAGGAGCCGCTGGCTAGGAGAAACCTTGCAATGTCATAGTCTCCGGAGATTAGGGCGCTGGAGATCATGTGTGCAAAGTCGGGCTCGTATGGGATTTCGCTCATCAAGAGTCCCTTCCAGGTGGCTCTGCGGGTCTTGCGGTCGATTGCTCCAATATCGACGAGCCAGTTCTCTGCAAAGGCGACTTCGCGATGGTCTACGTTTGACATGAACTCTAGCTCTGAGAGTTTGAGGCCGTACTTGGACATGAGGAGCACCAGGTCGAACGGGGTCTCTGTTTCGAGAGCTTTCCGCACCGGTATCGGGTCGATCTTCTTCGGGAGAGGCGAGTCAGTGAGTATGACGGCACGGCCCGGCTTGAACCGGCCGATTCTGCCAATCATCTGCAAGAGACTATTGTTGTCTATGCTCGTGTAGTGGAGGGTCTTTACGCCTAGCTTGTCCTTGCTGTCGATGACGTCGTCGAATATCAGCACGTTGTCGACGTAGATGTTTACTGAGGAAGCGATTACGTTTGTTGCAAAGATTCTGAGATTCTTGTCCGTCTCGGCTCGGCGCTGGATCCTATTGACCTCGGACCCTTCCAGACCTCCGTGGATGTAGACGCCCCGATAGCTGTCGGCATATTTTTCGACCATGCGTCTGGTTGGGAGAAAGACTAGCCAGGATTCGTCGCGGGGCTGTGAGTAGAGATATCGGTCTAGAATTCTGAACATTCCATTAAGATCGTTTACAAGCTCCACTTCGAGCTTGACGGGGTATCTGCGCCCGCTCATCCGGTAGAGATTCGAGATGCCGAGGAAGGAAAGGAATTCTTTCGGGTCGATGGTGGCGCTCATGACCCGGAACAGGTTTCTTGCCTTGGCTTCCTCCTTCTTGGCGAGTGACATGCAGAGTTCGAGCTGGGAACTCATCTGGTGGCTCTCGTCAAAGTAGATTGAAGAGTCATAGATCGATTTCTCGGCGAGCATTCTCAGCAAGACCCCGTCTGTGACTATCTTGATCTTGCCATTGACATTGATCTGAGTGTCCTTTGTAATGACAGCCAGCTCGTCTCCCAGTTCTGGGTGTAGAGCCTGGAGCGAATAGTAGAGAGCGTTGCAAGCGGCCCTTGACGGCTCGCGAATGACGATCTCCCTCCTCCACTTGGACAATTCGAATTCGTGAATTGGAGTTACGGTGCTCTTTCCCGTTCCGACGTCGCCGATGATTAGGAAATGTTCCGAGAAGTCTATCGAGTCGAGGATCGAGAAGATCGGGAGAGGTGGTTGTGCCCGCTTGTCGGCCGATTTCTCAGTTCGTTCCTTGGCTCCCTCGTCAGGGACAGCTGGAAAACGATTATCAAAATCCAGACCTAGTTCGTTTCCAGCCAAAAGAGATTCGAGCCCTCAGGAAGGTCATTTCGGGAGGGCAGAAATAAACCAGCGCCGATGAGAAATCCACTATCCACGCGACGGCATGCCTGGAGTATGTTCGAGGATTACTTGGACGATCTTGTCTCTTGATTTTGTTCCTCTTACGATGATGATTCTCGATCTTGAGACCTTGAAGTGTTCGGCCAGAATCTCCACGAATCTCTTATTCGATCGGCCGCCCACCGCTCTCTCGTCGACTCAGACTTCAAGATAGTCCTCACTGACCCTGACTACGCGCCGTTGTTTCGCGCTCGGAGTCACGTAGACCCTGAGGAGCATGCTCCAAAGAACCGTCGAGAGTCAGAGCTAGCCGCCTTATTCTTGCTTATTAGCCGGATGACTCGTTTTCCGGTTATGGTCGTTCCTCCCTACCCTCACCAACAACCGGAGGA
>VBBB01000050.1:0-377 GCA_005882955.1 Candidatus Bathyarchaeota archaeon
GGATTACTGCCCCTCTCGAGACGTTGTATTGTGGGACTCGGAAGTATTCTGCGAAGCCGCATGGGTCGATATTGGTCTTCTTGAATTCATTGCAGAGTGTGTAGTTGCCGCTGCAACAGTCTGGGCACTGGTAGCACGGGACGTGGTGGTGTGCTACTACTCGCTCGCCGGGTTTGTGGTCAGTTACGTTGTCTGCGATTTTTTCGATTGTGCCGCTGACTTCATGTCCGAGAATGCCTCCGGGGCCGAGCTGGCCTTCTATTTTTTCCAGGTCTGTTCCGCATATCCCGCTGGCTTCCATCCTGACCTGAATATCACCTGCCGCTAGTTTGGGGATCAGAACGTCTTTGACTGCGACTTTTCGCGGGGCTTCTAGG
>VBBB01000050.1:387-11938 GCA_005882955.1 Candidatus Bathyarchaeota archaeon
TAGCATGGATTTGGCAACTGTCGGGTTGTGATTTAATGGATTGCTGGACGGATTGTACGTTATTCTCTAGGAAGAGTAGGTGAGCCATCTATAGCGGGAGTGTGTTGGCATGGTTCGGGGATGTTGATCGCAGGTGCGCGATGGTAAAGAGTCAGTGAAATTCATGCAGGTTCTTGATCGTGGTATTTTCTTGAAGTTGAAGGAGATGGCGAAGAGTAGGGGCGTTACCGTCCAAGAGCTGATACGTGTCCTCGTTATTCCTGACTGGATGCGAAAGTCTCAAGAAGAAATTAGAAGGACTGATAAGAGAAGGCGGCATCGTAGATTGGCGGGTCCGGCTCGCAGCCCTGTCCATGCCGTGGCGACGGTTCGGCCGGAGCGGCGAAAGCGGTAGGCTTTCGATTTTCCGGGTTTGCGGTTGTAAGTGCCTTGTAAAGTGTGAAGGACTTTTTTGTTCTAGCATACCCCCGGGGGGGGTCAAGAAATAGTTAGTGGGAAAAGAAAAGTTAACGGAAAGAGAAAAGATAATGGAAAAAGAGAATATGTTAGACCGGACGATTTCCGTGGAGAACTCTTCCAAAGAGCTGCTTTGTGTCGCGGGGAGCAACTACTTTTGAGATTTTTTTAGAGGGGGTGCCGCCAGTTGAAGCTGGACCGGGCGAGTCATGCGAAGTAGGGCCCAGAATCAGCCGGTCGGCTGTTTTCGACATCGCGTAGCTCAGCGTGCAGGTCAACGTGCAAACTGCGTGATCTCAAATCGCCTGCCCGGATTCCGGATCAGGGCTTGTTCTGAACGATTTTGATTGCTTTTGGTATCGATCCCTGAAGTTCTTATAGAATGGGGTTGTTCAGTCCCCCGCAAGGCACAGTTTCGATGAAGGCGTTCGTGCTCGCGGGCGGAGCGGGGACCCGCCTCTCACCCTTGACCAGCTACGTCCCGAAGGGGATGATCCCGATCGGAGGAAAGCCCTTCATCGACTACGTGGTGAGCTATCTTTCGAAGCATGGTGTCAAGAATATCATTATGCTCTTGTCGGATGCTGACTCCGAGGTTTTCAGAAATCATCTTGATGATGGTTCCAAGTTTGGTGTGAATATCGGCTACAATATCACGCCGCGAATGGGAACAGCGGCCGCGTTGAGGGAGGCTTCATCCCATGTTGATGGCACGTTCGTCGTGTACTACGGCGATGTCTTTACAGATCTCGACTTGAGCGAGATGATACGATACCACAAGGCGAAGGGAGCGATGTGTACTTTGGCGTTGAGTACGGGTGTCAAGATCGATTATGGTGTTGGGCGTGTTGATCGCGATGGGCGGATCGAGTATTTCGCCGAGAAACCGATCCTCCCCGAATACCCTGTCTCAATCGGCGTCTATGTTTGCGAGCCTCTGGAACGGACCTGGCTGCAGACATTCTTCCGCAAGTTATCGCGAAGGGCGAGAAAGTCTACGGATTCCTCACGAAAGAGCGACATTACGACATTGGCTCGTTCAAACAGTTGGACGAGGCGAAAGACGTCCTCAAACCTGAAAAGAGCAGGAAGAAACAGTCAGCCGTCGGCTGACCGAACCGTCACCGACCGTTCACTTGGCCTCGTCTTCAACTATGACGCCTGCCTTCTGCATCTGTTCTCTAATTCGATCGGATAACGCGTACTCGCGCTTCGCTCGCAACTCGTTTCTCAACGAGGTGAGCATGTTCACAAGCTCGAGGAATTCCCGCCTTGGGACAGAATCCGTCTCCAACAGCCCAAGTATTGAGGAAAGCTCCTTCATCGTCTCGAGAAGCATCACCGCGGATTCCGCGCTCAGCAGCCTTCCTTGTTCCTCTGCAATTCCTACGATTCGAATGTAGGCCGCAAGTGCGCGAGGAGTGTTGAAGTCGTCGTCCATCGCGGTGAAGAATTCCGTCCGTGCTTCATCCACCTGCCGCTTCAGAGTGCTGGGTTGGTCTTTACCTTCAGATTTCAATCCAACTGCTATCTGCACTTGGTCGTATGCTCGTCGGAATCGCCGGGCGAGACTGGCCGCCTGGACAAGCGTATCCTCTGTATAGTCTAACGGGCTGCGATAGTGGGTCGATGCGTAGAGAACACGGAGAGCTTCGACTCCGACCTTCTGTATCGCTTCTTGTATTGGGACAAAGTTGCCCAGCGACTTGTGCATCTCCTGCCCCTTGATGCTAAGCAGCCCAGTGTGCACCCAATACTTTGCCAACGGCTTCTTTCCGGTCAGTCCCTCAGCCTGCGCAATCTCAGCCTCATGATGCGGAAATATCAGCTCAGTCCCTCCCCCGTGCAGATCGTAAGTTGGGCCAAAATGCGTGAGTGTTATCGCGGTGTCTTCGATGTGCCAGCCTGGTCGTCCCTTGCCCCATGGACTGTCCCAGGCAATCTCTCCGGGCTTCTGGTGCTTCCAGAGGACAAAGTCGCCAGGGTTTCGTTTTTCGGGATCTGGATCGACCCGGTGAACTGTCAGCTGTTCTAGGTTCTGCCTTGAAAGTTTGCCGTATTCGGGGAATTTGGAAATATCGTAGTAGACTCCTCCTTGTATCTTGTAGCCGATTCCTTTGTCGACTAGTCCTTTGATCTGGTTGATGATCTCAGGGATGTATTCTGAGGCTTTCGCGTAGAGGTTTATGCTGTTGACGTGTAGGTCTTTCATGTCCTTGTAGAACGCTTGGGCGTATCTCTCGGATAGTTTGAGAGGGTCTTCCTTGGACTCCTTTGCTCTGTTGATGATCTTGTCGTCGATGTCTGTGATGTTTAGGACGAAGAAGACGCTGTATCCTTTCTTTCGAAGATATCGAGCGATGATGTCGTAGGCGACGTAGCTCTTGCCGTGTCCGATGTGGGATACGTCGTAGACTGTTGGGCCGCAGACGAACATGTTGACCCTCCCTGGATGAATGGGTTCGAAGTCGTCCAGGTGTCGGGTTAGCGTATTGTAGACTTTCAATCGCGACTGCTTTTGTTGGGACATGCTCAGGGTCCTATCGATCGATCTTTGCCATTCTCGTTACGCGGGAGGCTGGGCTTTTGGCTGGTTTGCTTTCGCTTGTATCATGTTCCAAGCCTTGGTCAACATGTCCTTCTCATTCGGATACGAGAGCGTCGGCAGCGCTTTCTCGTAGGGCATCCATTCCATGGCGTCGTGCTCTGTTCCTACCTTAGCGTCGGCCTGGTCTGTCTCGAAAAGGAAGAAGTGGACTGTCTTGTCGAACGTTTTTGCTCGAAATCCGAACTGGTACTTGATCTGCCCCACCTTTCCGCGGAGCTTGACACGACTTACCCCGGTCTCCTCTCTAACCTCTCTCATTGCAGTTGTGACCTCGTCTTCATTCTCTTCGATCAGCCCCTTGGGCAGGCACCAGATTCCCCGCTTGTTGCTGGTCAAGAGGAGGAACAGGGGTACGCCATTCTCGACGCGGTAGACGACTCCCCCGGATGAGATGACCTTGACTCGGGGTCTGGGCTGCATCCCTGTCCAATCTGCCATCTACGAGATTCCTTCGGTGATCATATCTGCAGATCTTTTGGTAAGTGTGTCAGATTCTCTGAAGGTGAGCCGACGACGACTATGTCCTCGATTCTTACTCCACCCACTCTCGGGTCGTAGAGTCCGGGTTCGATGGTGACGACCGAGTTCTTCCTCAACCTCTCCTTGCCGAAAAGACTCAGGTAGGGTCTCTCGCCAATTGTCAGGCCGACTCCGTGGCCGAGACCGTGCATGAACCCCCTGACTCTCGCTTCCTTGTTGCCCTTGGCTAGCAATCGGGTGGTCGGGTATCCTTTCTTCTCGAAAAGTTTGCAGACTTGGATCATCATTTCGCTACAGGAAGCTTGTTCTCGCACCATGTCGAGCGCAGATGTCTGCGCTTCCAGCACTGCATCGTACATCTCCTTGACTCTTCTTTGGGGCGATGAGAACGCGTAGGTTCTCGTGCAGTCGTGCCAGTACCCATCGGGTTCCGCAGGGAAAATGTCGAAAACTATTGGTTCCCCGGCGCGAATAACGTCGCCGCTCTTCCCATCATAGTGAGGATCGCTCGATCTTCTTCCCGCCGCGAAGATTGTGTCTTCCGGAGCAATAATTGCCTCCTCGGCCAAAAGTCCGTTGATGAATGTCTTGACCGTGTGAACAGTCAACGGTTTCGATTTGAACAGGACTCTTGGTCCCAGGACCTTGGCTTTTGACAGAAATCGAATCGCAGCTTCTCGATTTCACTCCGTTCCTTGGTCTCCCGCGCAACCTCGAGGATTGTAGGGGTCTTCTCGCCAACGACCTTGATCCCCTTCTTACGTAATGAGTCGATGAGCAATAGAGAATTCGAGGTCTCGTTTCGTCCAGCCAACACTATCGGGCCGCTCGCACCAGTGTCCCGAATTATTCTCTCGTAGAACCTTGCTCTGGCCTCATCTCTGTCATACCTTCCGGAGAGACGTTCAAGCCCATAATCCGAATACGTCCGTATGTTCCGGACCCGCCCTAGACGGGCGCTTCCGACGTCGATGTTGCTGACGATGAGTGTGGGATCGTGCGACTTGCGCTTGACATAGATTCCTCCCCTGGCCAGGGAAGCTCCGACAACATAACGCAGATCTGGGTTTCCAACTGTCGCATCCCCGAATACCAGAACGGACTCGACTTTTTTCTTCTCCATCTCCCGGTCGATATCGGCAATCAGGATGAGGACCTGCTTCTCGCTAGTTGACGCGGAGGCTATATTACCGTTGAGTGAGGTGATTCCTAGAAAATGTAGCCGAGAACCGAGCTATTGTCGATTCTGACTAATCGTAACCCTTGACGGCAGGACTTCTTCAAGGGTCTTCAAGGATCCAGCCAAATCGTTCCGTTCAGCGATCAGGGGATGAAGAGTTGGCTCTATGGAACCTTGAGCCATTTTCAGTGATTCTTCATCGAGTTCGCCGCTCTTGTGATCCAGTTTGGCATTCACCAGGTATCGCGTCAGACTGGAAATCTGGCCTGCTACCTCTGAGAGTCTATGCTTCATCGATGCTGACAGGGCTTCGCCGGTCTTTACCTTGTCGTAATAGCCTGCTCTTTGTGAGTCCAAAAGTTCCGTGTAGATCTCTCCCTCGATCTCCTTCGTGTCTTTCAACGACTCCAGAGCGCCGATTCGCTTGCGCAACAGGGAAAGCTCGGAGATGATGTCGACCGCTTCCAGTTTCCAGTCAGGTGTCAGGGTGATCATCTTCGGCGTGAGCCCTAGCTGTCTCGCCTTTGCGCTAACGATGAGCCCTCCCGCGGCCTCGACTTGGACCCCCTCGAGTTCTCCGAAGGCGTTTCTTTCGATTCCGATTACTCGCCCGATGCTCCTACCGTAGATGTCCACTACTGGACGCCCAAGAAAGGCTCGGGTCTCGAGCTCCGGGGAGAGCATGATTGGCCTACCTCACTCTATGGGCGTCGATAGGAATCTGTGGAATCTCCGGGAACTTTTCTCTCATCTTTTGCTCTGCCATGAGATCTGCCTCTTTGAGAATCTTGGCAGAGTCGTCGCTGGGAAGCACGTAGGTTCCATCAGCGTCCACTACCTCGTCGATTTCGGTTGTGAGGTTCTCCAAGGAGTCCTCGATGTCGTGTATGCCAGTCGAAATCTCCGGGAGCTTTCCTTCCAGCTCGTTCTTGACAGTGGTGAGAATGCCTCTTACGCTTCCCATGCTATGGACCATATCTCCGAACTGTTCAACGGTCTCCAGTCGGAGGAGTACCTGTTCCAACGAGATCTGGCTGCTGAGCGACGTTTTGACTAGCTTGCGAATCTGGACGCATTCGTTCGCGAACAGGGTTGCGCTCTGAGTATCTCTGACTTCGAGAGCTTTGACGCATTTGTCGTGGAGTATTCTGTCTCTGTGCTCCATCTGATTGATCGTTTTTTCGAGTCTATTGGTCTGGGAGCGAAGTTTGTAAGCGGCAAACTGAATTCTCCGCTTGACGGGTGTCGGCTTGATTGCCTCGCGAAGCCTGTCTGTAATTGATGTAAACACGATTCTTACCTTGCTATCGGTTGTTCCGTTTGGAATATCGGGGGCCTAAGGTGAATCTGGTGCTTCGCAGTGGACGCGTGCCGAGGAAGAGCGGTGGTCATGAGTATTGTCATTCCGTGATCCTTGTTCAGTCCTCTAAGCAAGGGCATTACTAGATTCGTTACTGAGGAGTCGAGATCTCCCGTCGGCTCGTCCAACACGAGGAAGCGAGGTTTGGCTGCAAGTGCTCGCGCGAGGTCGATCCTCCTCTTCTGTCCTGCACTCAGCGAGTCTGGGTAGGAGTGCGAGAGTTTCTCGAGTCCAAAGAACGTCATCGCTTCTTTGATCCTCTCATCTCTATCGCGCTTCGGAATCCCCATCATTGAGAGCGCGAGGTGAAGGTTCTGAAGAACTGTTAGCTGCGGAAGCGCGGTTGGTCGCTGGAAGACGGCGGCAGTTTTGACTCGTGCGGATCGTTTTACGAATGATTGCTCGGTCATGTTTTCTCCATCTAGCTGAACGATTCCACGGGTTGGTTTCTCTAGACCAAGTACTATGTTGACTAGTGTTGATTTTCCCCAGCCGGACCCTCCGACGACTGAGAGGAATCCTCCTTCTTCGAGGGTGAAGGATATTCCTTCGCCGTAGAGTCTGAGAATCCCGTCGGCGATGGGATAGGCGACTGTTATGTTCCTGCATTCTAAGAGTGGTTTCATTTGTTTAGCCCTTGTATTGTTCAACGAATGCCAGCGAACGGGTCCGTTTGAGAGCGGGCGCAGCATAGGCTAATCCTCCGACAATTGCGGAGCCGAGGAGCAAGCCCAGGTTGGTTGAGAGAATACTCTCGGTCGCCAAGAATCTTAGCCAGAGAGGCGATAGTCCGATGATTGACACGACAACTCCCCGTAGAATGTACCGAAGCTGAATTTGCAATCCTGATCCTCCATATGCGAATAGTGCAAGTTCCTCCTTCTGGGTTCTGGATGAATTAGAGAGAGCTGCCAGAGCGCACGTCATTGGCACAAGAACTAGCAAGGTTGCGAACCAGGCAGGCTGATTGAATGGCTGGAGCTGGGCGAATACGCTTTCGAGGCTAGCGAGAGTTAGAATCGATATTGCAAGCAGGTCCGATAGTTCTCTGGGAAGTGCTCCTGAGAGTACGACTGGAGCCCAGCTGGGTCTCTCCAATAGCCAGCTACCTCTCGTCAGTCCCGGCCATGGCCCTGAAGTAAGTTCCTAAACGGCCCTCATCGTAAGTCCGGATTACCGAGGAGGCGAAGTCGATGTCAAGATTCATCGACCGAAGCTTCCCAAGAACCGCGTTTACATCCTCCTTGTTGCGAGCAACGATAAACACTAGACCTTCCGGAGTTCCGAGAGAACTGATCACGTTGACTGTCTCTGGAATCTCACAGATCTGCTTCATGATGTCCTCTCTCGACGAGTCAGAGGGGAAGTTTGCCGCCACGACGACCTGTTCGGATAGCCCGAGCTTTGAGAAGTCGACAAGGGTCGTGTATTCGCGTATGATGCCTTGATCCTCGAGTCTGTTGACTCTGTAGGCTATGACGTTAGGATGGAGAGCGAGCTTTCGACCGATCTCGACGTAGGACTGTTTGGAGTTCTCTACGAGTTCTGCGAGGATTCGAAAGTCAGTCCCATCCAAGTTCACTCTTGCACTCTCCTAGGTTGCCTTGAACGATTCGTCCCAATCGTAGTATCGCTTGAGAATTCCTGGTGAAACGCTGGGTCGTCGGCCGGTAATTATTGACTGGAAGTCTTCCATTGTGATGGCGTCTGGAACGGAGTTGAGATCGTTCACGTTTCCATGAGTGAAGAAGTTCCTGACAACTCTCAGCTGCGTCGATTGGAAGAGGTCTCTGATATCTCCGCCCGAGTATCCCTCGGTCATTCGGGCAAGTTCAGCGAAATCAACATTATTGTCCAGCTTTAGATCGTGAGCGTAGATCTGAAACATGTCCATTCGAGTCTTGATGTCGGGAAGTGGAATGTAGATTCTCTTCTGGAATCTGCGGATGAAGGGCTCATCAAGAACCCACGGCTTGTTCGTTGCTCCGATGAGGTATACGTGGAATTTTTTGTTCTTGTCCAGAATCCCGTCCATTTCCTTAAGGAACTGGTTCCGGACACGGACTTCGCCGCCGACCTCTTCTCCCCGAACTCCCATTAAGGAGTCTATCTCGTCGATGAATACGATTGCGGGCTGACCCTTCTCAGAACTCTCTCTCGCTTTCACGAAGAGTTGGGAAACGTTCCTCTCTGATTCTCCTAGCCATTTTGACATTAGAGAGGCTGCGTCTGCGCAGAAGAAGACTCCCTTTATCTCACTCGCCACTGCAGCAGCGAGCAGGGTCTTACCACATCCTGGCGGACCAAAGAATAGGATTCCGCGAGGCCATCCGAGCGGAAAGAGATCCGGACGCCGCACCGGGAAGACAACTGATTCCTCTATCGCGCGCTTCGGCTTTTCGAGACCTGCGATATCGTCCCAGCTGATGTCAGGCTTCTCGGTGAGGACCCACTGGTCGAACTTGATGTTCTTCGACTCCTTGGTCTCGATCGAGTCAGATGGATGTGCGATTGGTTCGGAGTCGGATTGAAGTTCTTGGACCCGCCTACGGTAGGCTTCTGCGTGCTCAAGGTACACCTTGTTCTGTGGAGCATTGGGATAGAGTGAGCAGAGCTTCAGTAGAACCTCGATAGCTCGCTGGTACTTTGTCCCGGCGATTCGTTTGGAGCCCTTTCTCTCAAGTTCTATCGCTTCGTGAGCGTATTTCACTGCGAGGGATTCTAATTCTTCTGAAGCTGAGATCAGCCTTTCCTCCTTGTGATCGTAACGGGGCGCGGCAAGGTTGGCCTCGCCCTAGTCCATGACTATCTTGCCGTCATCCTTCAGCTTCTGGAGAGACCCGCGAATTTCATCGGCGGGAACAGCTAGTTCCTCCGAGGCGGAATTGAGGCTCAATTCGCCGTTGTGACTCTTGATGTAGTCCAGGACCCGCTCTTCCAGAGGCAACTCTTGCTGTTCTTCGACTCCGCCAGAGGTCACCGCGATGGGAATTCTGGGCTCTGGTGCCTGTGGTCTTGGGGCGGCAATTGCTTGCCTCGGTTCTGGCGAGGGTAGCTCTGGGAAGCGTTCTTTCATTTGTTGGGAAGCGATAGCGCTGGACTCTTCGAGGACCTTTTTCGCCTCATCGCTAGAGGTTTGAACGTCGGGGCCTTGGTCCGGGATCTCTCCTGTCTCGAGTTCCATGTCGCTAAGCATGTTGTTCACTTCTCCGAGTTCGGTGGCGACTTCGGGGATGACTCCTGCGATTCTTCCTCGGGTCTCGCGTACGACTCCGATGACGGGGGCGATTTGAGCCATGATGTCTCCGAACTCTTCGATAGTCTGGAGTCTGAGAACAACCCTTTCAAGCGCGAGTTCGCTACTAAGTGTGATGTGTGCCATCTTTCGAATCTCAGCACACTCGTTAGCGTAGAGGGCTGCGTGGGCGCTGTCCTTCGATAATTGGGCGCCTATGCAGCGCTGGAACATCTCTTTGTCTCGCTGCTGGAGCCTTGAGGACATGTGCTCCAGTTTTTCTTTCTGGGTTGCGAGCCGATAGAGAGCCTGATCCACTCGCTCCTTCAGAGGAATTGGGTGGACTTTTTCCTCGAGGCTTCTAAACAGGCCACGAAACCCCCTAGGTTTCTCGTACATGAAGGACCATGACCTGGTCCTTCGGCTGGCTTGGAGCAGATGGAGCGGGGCTTGGGCCAGCTGCGGGTGTCTGGATCGCCGGGGCTGGGACGGTGGAACTGGAGGAGTCTAGCTTTGAGAGGTATCCGAAGATAGAGTCGACCTCTTTCCGCTCGGCCATTGCTCGGACTAGGCCGGTGTCGATGGCGTCGCTGACTGCCTTGTAGCTCTGGTCATCGAATTCTCCCGAGGCGTGGAACATCTTGTTGCCAGCGAGATGCGTCTGGAGCTGTCGGAGCTGGGTGTTGAGGGTGCTGCTTCTCTGGCTGAGAGTGTCGAGGATCGACTTGCGTTTGGACTTGAGTTCGTTGATCGCGTCTTCGTGCTGTTTTCGCATATCCTCGTAGACGTCTTTCTGGATGTCGCCGACGCTGAAGAGCTCGTCGAGGGCTTTGAGTCGTCTCGTGACTACGTCGAATTCCTTGCGGAACTCTTCTGCCTCAACCTTCCAGGTCGGGGCGAGTACGAGGGAGTCGGCGCTGATGGTTACCCGGTCGCCGGGGCATTGTACGAATTCTCCGTTTCCAACTTCTATTCCTACGCCAGTGACTTCGTCTTTGAGGTTGGCGTTGATTCCTACGACTTTGCCGAACGTGCGCCCGTACGGGTCCTGTAGGGGTCTGCCGAGGAATCTTCTGATTTGTTCAAGGGTTATGGGCATGATCATATTCTCCAAAAAGGTTGGTCCGGGCTACCTCGGCACCGTGCTCTCGAGTGTGCCGAGAGCGGGTGATGGTAGCTCCGGGAATTTTTCGCGCATCCTTGTCTCTGCGATGGTGTTGGCGTCGGAGAGAATCTTCTGTGACTCTGCTCCGGACGCTTCGAAATCGTAGTTCTGCCCAGTTGCTTCGCCGACTTCCATGACTACGCTGTTGAGTGATTCCGAGATCTCGCCTAGTTCGTATCCAACTTGTGGGATGACGCCTTGTACCTGGTTTTTGATGGCTGCTACTACGCCAGCGATCGGGCCCATTGTGGCTGCGACGTCGCCGAATTCCTGGATTGTCTCTAGTCGGAGGCCTACTTGTTCGAGGGCGAGTTCGCTGCGGAGTGTGATCTTTGCCATTTTGCGGATCTCTGCGATCTCGTTGGCGTACATTGTGCTGCGTGCGGTGTCGTGGACCATTTGTGCCTGTACGCACTTGTCGAATAGCGTCTTGTCGTGCTGCTGTGTCTTCATGTTGGCTCCTTCGAGCCGGTTCTGCTGTACTTTCAGCTTGTAGACGACTTGGCTGATTCTCTCTTTGAGGGGTTCTTGGTGGTGGACGCGCTCGGTTATCTTCGAGAGCAGTGGTTCTCTGCTCCCGCGGTCCCAGTTCTTCATAGACTTGTAGGACATGTGGGAATTTCTTCCTCTTGTTTCCCCGGTTGGTGGCGGGTTTTGCCAATTGAATTCTTGACATGGCTAGGTGTGGTTTGAACAGGTGGCGATGTTGATCTTTCAAGGCTAGGCAATAGAGAACGTGTGTTCGACGGATAATGTCGGTGCTTGTTGTGGGGTCCACAAGACGGTTTTGGTTTATATGCGATCCTGAAAACGTGGATCGGTTTTGGGTTTTGCACAATTCTGATTTATCTTTGCTAGCTTAGAATCATCCGCGATCCGTCTGATCATTGACACTGTTTTTGTTATCATGTATCGAAAATCGGACTCTTGACGCTCTCTTATCGGCTGTTTTTGCGTTGGAACGCTTTTACCATTTTACCTCATAGATGACGGAATCCTAGGTAGAAAAAATGGGTCTAAACGATCTGACCATAGAGAAACTGATCACTGAGATCAACGGCTACAAA
>VBBB01000050.1:11985-12585 GCA_005882955.1 Candidatus Bathyarchaeota archaeon
GGCTACACCCTCAACGAGCACTTGAAACAGACAAAGGACCAGATGGCGACTACTCCACAGCGACTGCTGAATCTAGAAATGAAATTCGTGACTGGCGATGTCAATGAGTCTGAGTATCGGACTCAGCGCACAGAGTTCAAGGGCCTACTCGAGAACAATCTCAAGAGCATCGAAGAAATCAAACTGATGATCGACACTCTCAGCCACATCGAAACCAAACCACTATTCCCCGGAGAATTCAAACAGACATACCCGGAGAACAAGCCCGCGGCTGTTAGCTGGGTTGGAATAGGTTCTATCGCCCAGGCGAAGCCCTCCCTTCCAAGCCAGCCACAATGGCCCGCGGTGCAAAGCCCAGCACAGTCAGTGCTCGGTCCCAGCAGTGTTGTCGAGGCGAATCCGGAACCAACAAGTCCAGCTCCGGCCATTCCAGAGAGCAACGGCACCGGATCTCCTACTCCAGAAACAACCAATGCACCATCCACTACTCCGCTGGACGCTCTCGCAGCCAGCACAGCCCCAGTCAATGCTCCAGTAGCATCATCGGACATCGCACCGTCAAACACTCTTGACGAATCATTCAACATAGCTCCATCGCAA
>VBBB01000050.1:12598-13804 GCA_005882955.1 Candidatus Bathyarchaeota archaeon
AGGATGTTGCTGACGCGCTAGTCGTCAAAGTCGTAGATGATATTCCCACACTCGAGGCATCTGCACAAGTAGCAACCACAGAAACATCGCAAGTCCAGCCAGCGATTCCAGGCACAGAAGCTGTTCCAGGCATTCAAGGCTCACCGGATCTGTCCTCGGTCGGCCTCGCGCCTCCGAGTCAGTTCTACAAGGTGGTCTGTCCAAAGTGCGGTGCTGATGTTCCGAAGCCTGCGAAGGTCTGGGAGCTCAAGGGCGGCAAGTCGAAGAAGAACGTGCTAATTGGGCTCTTCCAGTGCCAGGACTGCAGGGTCAAGTTCAGAGAAGCTCTCACAAGAGAGATACTCTAAACACGGCTCTCCAACAAACCCCTTTGCTCTTATCCTTTTTTTTCTCCCTTCTATTACCTTGTTTTCGTCGCGATGGTAGCAAACCCTTAAGACGCAACGCCTAGCTCCGTGCTCGTTATTCGAGCATAATCGAATGACAACTGAGACCACAACAATGAGTGAGAAAGTAGAGCACAAGCCTGCACGTGAACATCACGAGTCCCGAACAGAGAGAACAGAACAAGCTCCCGAACATCGCGAAGAGAGACCACGGGAAGAGAGGCCACGTGTAGAGAGGCCTCGGGGCCAGATTCCTCCAGATACCGTCTTTATCGGCAAGAAGCCGTTGATGGCGTATGCTACTGCTGTTATGATGCATTTCAACAGCGGCCAGAACACTCTCACCGTCAAGGCTCGGGGACAGTCGATTAGCCATGCGGTGGATGTTGTGGAAGTGGTCCGGCGCCGGTTCTTCCAGGGAAAACTCACCATCAAAGAAGTCCGGATCGCCAGCGAAGTCCTCGGAGAAGAAGGAGACACACGAAACGTCTCGACGATCGAGATTGTCCTAGAGAAGGCAGCATAGCAAACCCGTTTCTGAAACGTTCTATTAGCAATCAGGGAACTGTAGTATCACAGGCAGTTCTGCGTCACGGGATTGGCCTCCATACCTTGTTTTTCTAGATGCTCTATTGCTAGCCGGATCTTAACAGGGTCCTATCAACAACCCGTTCGCATCTCTCTACTGTCGAGCAGATTTTATCATTAACTTCGACCCTCAGGCGTTTTCTAGGCGATTTCCTTGGCACCCTCAGGGTCGTCAGCAGCGGTCGCCTCAGCAGACTCCCCGTATCGCGCCTTGTCCGCATCCTCCGCCTTC
>VBBB01000051.1:0-451 GCA_005882955.1 Candidatus Bathyarchaeota archaeon
TGAGGAATCCAAGGCCTCCAGCGAGAAGTATCCTCCCTTTTTCAAGGTAATAGAAAGATGCAGCGATGAACAGGATGCAGGTTGCCTCTGAATAGATTACCGTGAAGAAGAACGTAGAGGGGTAGACAGCGAGCAGCAACAGAGTACTACTTGCAATCGCGGGGCCAAGCAGTTGCTTGGTCAGTCTTTCCAAATAGAAGGCCGCGATTCCTACGGCCACTAAGTTCCACAGGAAACCTGCAAGGACTTCCGCTGATCTGACGTCGAGCCATGGAAAGGCTGGGTAGAGGGCTCTGATTGCAAGCGGGAAGAGGGGCCGAAAGGAGTATCCGTGTTGAAAACTTGCGTAACCGTCCGTGGCTATGCCAAGATAGTATCCCGAATCCCATCGAGCAAGACCATACAGAACAGGGAGATTCACGTCTCCAATTGGAGGGAGAGACCCCGTGCT
>VBBB01000051.1:534-8989 GCA_005882955.1 Candidatus Bathyarchaeota archaeon
TGAACGTGAGACACTGCTCGGAGGGTTTGCAACGTGTTTCGTCCTCCTGATCTGACCATAGAGGAGGACGAGCACGGAGACGGGGAGAAGCAGATAGAAGAAGGCATTGTTGAGATAGCCGTTTCTGCCTTGGAATGGGATAGAGGAGGTTTGTGCCGTCTTAGAATAATAATTAAGGGAAATATTTTCAACTGAAAGCCGGGTAAACGTTCCCGAAGCTGCCACCAGAACAATTGCGGCCGTTTCTGTCGGCAGATTGTCTGAGAAAGATTTCGCGCCTTGTGCTGTGATAGGTACCGTGACGGATAGATCGATCGGGATTGTTGAAAGGGTGTACACCGGTCCCTGGTAAACTGACAAGCCGTCTATGAAGTAGGGTACAAAGACCATTCCGTTTGACGCATTGATTGATCCGCGAATCTCAACGCTTCTCAGCGTAATAGACGGGTTTTCTTCAATTTGGCCGAGGCCAACATAGATCGCGTGGTATGATCCTGACGCTGGAGCGGACAAGAGTGGAAAGTTGAGGAATTCGAATTTCTTGATCTGCAGTGAAAAGTGCGTCGCCTGCGTTGATGGGCTTTGTTCTACATAGATCGTTACACTACTCGTCGAATCATAGACCTTGCCCGTATTCGATTCTATCAGCTGAAACATATTCACTTGAACATTCTCTGCCTGTCCTGTCCCTTCTCTGTGGTTGAGCGCGTCGGACTCGGCCCAGAGAGGCACCGTAGATCCTGAGCTTTGCGAATAGAAACGGATTCCATAGTTCTCACTTGGTGAAACATTGATCAGCATGTACATGATGGGGTATGCTGTCAGATTGACTGTCAGTGTTCTGACAATTGAACGAGCCAGTGGTTGCGTCCTTGGTGGAAAACTGCCCATTAGCGTCAGTCCATCACTAGAGTAGGTGAGTGTGGCGCCATATTGTTGGGCGGTGAGGCTCCACATTGTCCAGTTATTCTCATTCAGGAGCGTCGCGCGGCTACTCTCCGCGTAGGTCGGGGTCTTCAGCGACGTGACGTCCATCGCCCGCTTCCCTGGGAGTGTCACTGACGGAAGTGAAATAGCTAGAACTGGCATCAAAAATACCAATGCGATTATGAAAGCTGTAATCCAGCGGGTTTTTCCGTGGAAAGCTACGGGATTCGACACGTGTTCCGGCAAGAAGGGGGTTCGGATTATCCATAATAGTGTTCCTAATTCAAAACAAAGAAAAGCCCTTGGAAAATGGGCGATTTGTTCAAGGCGGGCCGGGTGGGATTCGAACCCACGATTTGCGGCTCCGCAGGCCGCCGTCTTGGTCCTGGCTCGACTACCGGCCCTAAAAGAGACATTCTTGCCTCCCCTTATAACGGGTACAACGGCGAATACAACGGCGAGACCTAACTTGCCCCCTCATTCTCCTGTTTCCTAATCGGCAACAATTTCATATGTAGAAACGAATGCGACTTGGTTCGGACATGTTCGCCTGCACGAATTGTCAGAAGAGAGAGTTTCAAATGACGCAGCTGTCAGAAATGAGACTTCTAGCTGAGTGTGCTGGATGCGGAGCATCCTTTGTTGTAGACTCAATTGGCGAGAAGAAGTCTCGGATCGAAGCCGCGGACCCTAACCAGCACCTCATCTGGAATTGGAAGAGTGAGCAGTGGGTCCCAGCAAAGAGAGGCTAGGAACCTTTCTCTAACATGGGACGAGAACTCGCGCGACTCTGTGTTACCCTACGCGGAAGTCCCTGGTGGAGTAGCTTCCAGAGTTAGACCTTCAGGCCCGACGTATTCTGCGTCGGGACGGAACAATCGGTTATCCTGTAGCTGCTCTACTATGTGAGCCGTCCAGCCTACAGTTCTTGCACATGCGAATGTGCAAGTGAAGAGCTCAGGGGGAATCCCGACCGCATGCAAAACGACCGAGGAATAGAATTCGACATTCACATCAATGGGCCTTTCCGGATGCTGCTCACGTAGTAGTCTCCGGGCCGTGTCTTCGACCGTTGTCGCGAGCTCGAATAGTGAGGGATCGACTATCTGTCGCGCAAGCTCCTTTAGGACTCTTGATCGTGGATCCTCAGTTCGATAAACTCGGTGGCCAAAGCCCATTATTCTGTCGTGCTTCTGAAGCCGATCTCGCAACCAACTCTCGGCGTTCTCGGGGGTCCGGATGGATTGCAACATCTCCCAGACGTAGATGGGCGCACCTCCGTGCAATGGACCTTTCAATGCCGATATTGCAGCGACCACCGCAGAATGCACATCGGTCAGAGTCGACGCCGCGATTCGAGCTACGAAGGTTGACGCGTTAAGGCTGTGGTCGGCAAGTAGAGTGAAGTATGAATCCAGTGCGTGTACGTGTTCAGGTCTGGCGGGCTTAGCGTTGAGCATGTAGAGATAGTTCGCTGCATGGCCTAGCCCGGGTCGAGGGGTGACTGGTTCCTGGCCTTTTCTCAAGCGGTGATAGGTGGCGACGATCGTGGGCATTCGCGCCGTTAGGCCGATGCTAGAGTCGATCAGTGAGGGTTCATTCCGACTCCCTAGCCCTCCTAAGATAGAAACAGACGTTTGCAACGCTGAAAGAGGATCAGCTACTTTTGATTCTCCTTTCAGAAAGCCGATGACCTGATTCGGCAGAACATGTTCGCGTGAGAAGCGAGTCTCCAAGGTGGAAAGTTCTTGCCGATTAGGCAGATGTCCGTACCACAGCAAGTGGGCAACGGATTCATAGGAAACTCGTCCTGCCAGCTGAGTAACATCATATCCTCTGTAAATCAGACGTCCGGCTTGGCCATCGATCTTGGTGAGAGAAGTAGTAGCGACGATGACGCCCTCGAGACCCTTCGGCGCGCGAATCATGAAACTTTCAGAACGCCATGGATATCAATCATAATTAAGCAATACCAAGGAACAAACCCTGTACGCGGGAAAGGCTTTTTCAACGTCTCCAATCCGAGGCGACCGTTGAGATCAGAGATGACTGGAAAGACCCACAGAATCGCAGTACTCCCGGGCGACGGAATCGGCCCCGAAGTTGTCGAGGCGACGCTGAAGGTCTTGAATGCTATCCAGAAGGTCGATGATGTTAAACTTGAGATGCTAAAGGGAGAGGCTGGATTCGACGTCATCTCGAAATATGGAACTAATCTCCCCACGAGGACCGTGGACATGATCAAGAAGACTGATGCCTGCCTCAAGGGACCCATGACAACCCCGGAGGAGCCAGGATCGCCTCGGAGCGTCGCCGTCACTCTACGTTCCATGTTCGACCTCTACGCCAACATGCGCCCCGCTCGCACTCTTCCAAATGTTCCCTCGCTCAAAGCCAATATCGACATGATTGTAGTTCGAGAGAACACAGAAGATCTCTATGTCGGAAAGGAGTTCGAAGTCGCACCCGGGATAGGGGTGGCAATGAAGATCAACACAACAAGAGCATCTGAACGAATAGCGAAGTTTGCGTTCGACTTGACTATGAAGAGACGAAAGAAGCTCGCCTTCGTCCATAAGGCGAACATTCTCAAGATAACCGATGGGATATTCAAGCAGGCCGTGTTGAACATCAGCAAGAACTATCCGGGAGTCGAACTGGAAGACATTCACGTCGACGCGGCAACAATGCAGTTCATTCGACGACCAGAAAGTTTCGACGTTGTCGTTGCGACCAATCTCTACGGTGATATTCTGACCGACGAGGCGGCAGCGCTAGTAGGGGGGCTAGGGGTGGCAGCAGGCGGAAATATCGGAGACCACTATGGCATGTTCGAGCCTGCTGGTGGCTCTGCACCAAAGTACACCGGTCAGAACAAGGTAAATCCCGTCGCGATGATTGAAGCCTCCCGAATGATGCTTGATTTCCTAGGAGAACCGGAAGCGGCAGTAAAGGTCGAGAAAGCCACGCTGAAAGTCCTCGAGGAGGGCAAAGTGTTAACCTTCGACCTGGGAGGCAACGCCAAGACAAGCGATATGGGCAGTGCCATCGCCCAGAAAATCCTCGATTTCGCCTAGCTCTTACATTCGCTCAGCGAGCTTCATGCCAAGTAATTCCGTGACGCATTTGAGCACTATTCCTGTTGCCTCGACCAGGCTCGCCCTCTGCCGCTTCAACTCTTCATCCTTCAAGTGAGAAATGTCAGATTTTTCATAGAACTCGTGGAACCGTTGTGCTAGATCGTTGGCGTAAAGGCAGAGAAGAGTTGGATCTAGTTCCTCAGCGGATCTTGCAAATGTTTCAGGAAACCGTGCGAGTGCGAGGATGAGATTTTGCTCGGCTGGCTCGATTAGCTTGTTGAAGTAGCTAGGCCGCTCATGTGAGCCTAACTTTTTCAGAATCCCAAGTCCCCGCGTATAGGCGTAGTTGATGAAGGGTGCGCTGTTCGCTTCGAAATTCAGCGCCCTATCCCAGGTGAAGTTAGTGGACTTTACGGCTTCAACGGAGAGCATAGCGTATCTGATCGCTGAGATGGAAAGGCTCTCAGCGACTCGATATTTGACCTCCTCTGGAAGCTCTGATGATCTCTTGTCCACTTCCTGTCTTGCGCGTAGTAGAGCCTCATCCAGTAGCTGGTCGAACGTAACGTATCGCCCTCTCCGGGCCGACATTCTTTGCCCTTCAAGAGTCAGCAATCCAATAGGGAAGTGTAGGAAATTCATGGCTTGTTTCCTGTAGCCCAGAATCCACATGGCGACTCTGACTTGGAGCTGCGCGAGAGACTGTTCAACTCCGATCACGTTGATGACGCGATCAGCCTTCTCGAACTTGTACAGGCTATACGCGATATCCCGCGTTGGGTAGAGAGTGGTTCCATCCGACCGAGTGAGTGTTAGGGAAGTCACTTCGAACGACTTTGACAATCCCAGCTTCTCTCGAAGCGCGTTATCGTCTACTGCTTTCCCCGCATCGAGCACCCAGGCACCACCCTTGCTGTGAGCGAGCCCAGTCTCTTTCAGACGGTCGAGCAATTCTGAGACTCGTCCTGTCCATAGCATATCGCTCTCCCAGTCCCATTGGTCAAAGTGAATGTGCGCCCTTCGAAGGGTCTCCTCGAAACCGGCCAGCACCATCTGGCTTACCCGCCGGATCAAGCTCCGCGTCACCGGTTCTGCTTTCTCGTATTTCCTGATCAGTTCGTTGATTGATCCTTGCGGATCAGGGTCTTTACTCATTCTCTCGGTGAGGACCTCGAACTCAGCAGGGTACTTGCTCTGAAGCTCGGCGGCAACTCCTACCCATTCATCTAGTTCCTTGGTCATGGCCACGATATCGATATCAGAGGCGTTTGTCTTCCTGAGTAGAACCAGTCTCTTCTTGTTCTCGTCAAGCTCCACAAGGGTCGAGGTTATAGAATATATTTTGCCGAAGAACTCGTCGGGCTTTCCCTCTGGAGTAGGCTCTCCGAGCAGTTTGTAGCCATAAGCCATCTGAGCTACTTGACGTCCAGTGTCGTCGATGTAGAAATGAGTCTTGACTGCGTGGCCTCGCCCGCCAAGAATTCGTGCTAATGTGTCGCCGAAGATCGAGTTCTTGGCGCTTGTATGTTCCACAATGACACGCTGAGGCTGACCGGTCTTCAACAAACCATACGACGATCCCTCGTGAAGGATTGCGTCGAGCGTGAGTTGGGTAAGAGTTTCAATCTTGGCCTTGAAATTAACGTAGCCAGGTTCAGCAGCCTGAACCGACTCGACTAGATGGTGGACCCTTGCCTTTCCCAACTCGTGGACAATTTCCTTGGCTATCGTCATCGGTTTCGTCTTCTGCACTCTCGAAAGCTCAAATGATAGAG
This sequence comes from Candidatus Bathyarchaeota archaeon, assembly GCA_005882955.1. Taxonomy (GTDB): domain Archaea; phylum Thermoproteota; class Bathyarchaeia; order 40CM-2-53-6; family 40CM-2-53-6; genus 40CM-2-53-6. Next base: position 6,317 of record VBBB01000051.1, read on the forward strand.
AACTTGCTAAGTGGCCGAACTCCTGGTTCGGCGGGTCCTCTAGACTCGAAGCGAGGTCCAATTCAGGGAAGCGTTTCTTGTCAGATTTTTGCAGATTTGAATATGCGCCGCGGAGCAAGCTCTCACATTCGGCCCTGAATTGGCCGAAAGGATCAGAAGGTGAGCCCTTTCCAACCATTGGGACGGAGGTCATGCCTTTCAAACTTGGTTTGAGACTTTCTTTGGCTTGAGAATCTTCTTAATAGAACTCTCTAGGGTTGGGATTTTGAAGGTGCATGCGACGGTAGTGCTGGGACCGGTCGACGTCCTAATCATTTTCCTCGTCTCGATTGTTGCAGGATTCATAGGGGCTATGTTCGGGTTGGGAGGGGGAGTCCTGATCATTCCCTTTCTGACGCTTGTTGAAGGGGTCCCGGTGCCCCTTGCTGTAGGAGCGAGCATCGTCTCCGTCGTGGCGACCTCTAGTGCATCAGCCGCCACTTATGTTCAGGATCATCTAACAAACCTTCGGCTGGGAATGTTTCTGGAAATTGGCACTGTCGCTGGAGCCATCACGGGAGCATTTGTCTCCGTGTTTCTGCCCGCTTCCTATCTCTTCATACTCTTTGGGATAATCCTACTATACGCAACGATCGTCATGATTAGAGCCAGAGGAATAGATTTTCCCGCGAACGTGAGGCCAGACAAGACATCTAGAATTCTTGCCTTAGGCAGTCAATACGAGGACCACAGCTTGAATCGAGTAGTGAAGTACGAAGTCACCAGGACACCCCTCACAGTCTTCATCGGCTTCTTCGCAGGGATAGTTTCCGGGTTACTCGGTGTGGGCGGAGGAATCATCAACGTTCCCACGATGAATCTGGTGAGTAAGATCCCTGTCAAAGTGGCGTCAGCCACCAGCAACTTCATCATCGGCGTGACGGCCGCGGCCAGCGCCTCTGTTTATCTGCTAAGAGGAGACGTTCATCCATTGCTCGCCGCTCCACTTATCATAGGAGTCGCGGGAGGAGCACTGCTTGGAACCAAGGTTCTGAAGGTGACTCCTCCAACTCGAGTGAAGGTCGCGTTCGGAATTCTGCTCGCCGCAATATCCCTGCTTATGATCTTGAAAGGATTCAATCTGCCTGTGGTTTTGTAAGAGAGCCTTGGACCTCAACAGACTTGTCTCCTACTCTTTGCGAATCGGGGTCTTCGTAGCCGCTTTCCTTAGCATGGTGGGGCTCTTCGTTTGGGCGGCTGGTGGTTTCACCAACGTCGTCCGCTGCCGGATCAGAGATTGGCAAAACGCTTGCGTCTGCCTTCGTTGGAAACGATTCAGGCATCATCTATCTCGCGATCCTTATTCTTATCGCCACTCCAGTGTTTCGAGTGGCAATATCCTCAGTCTATTTTGTTAAGGAAGGAGATAGAAAGTATGTTCTGATAAGTCTCGCAGTTCTCTCCATGCTAATATTCGCTCTCGTCTCAGGCTACGCGGGCTAAAGGAAATGTGACCTTTGAGAATGAACATCTTGATTGCGGGAGGACTGATTTCAGCTGTAAGCGTCCTGCTTCTCTCCTCAGAAATTGTCGCCTCATTTTTTGGATTCGCGCTGGGGGGTTTGAACATAATCACCGGAGTCCTAACTCCAAAAGCAGGAGGAATAGTCTATCCCACTGACCAACAGGACCCGTTGAAATTGTCGCTTGACAAAGGGGTGATTAGAACCAGAATTTACACGATAGCCTTCTCTGACAAGAAGCTAGTTCTAAGAAAACTCAGCTCAGTAAACCTAACAGTCGCAACAGCCCTAATCCTAGCTCTCTTAGGATGGGATCTGGCAGGGCCATTCGGTATCATCGTAGGAGGCATCACTGCATTTTCGTCGCAGGAATTCTTGACTCAGAGACGAAGAGATGGGATCAGGACGGGGAATCTTCTCGAGCTGTCGGACCGCGGCGACCTTGAGTTTCCCTATGAGGAGTTAGAGCAGGTCCAGCTGTCGGGGAACAGGATTCAGCTCTATCTGAAGGATAGAATTGTACGAATCGTGATATCCAGAAAATACTCGAGGATACTGGGACCTGTGCTCGAGAAGGTTATACCCGCGAATCTTCAGTCGGGACCTGTTCCTTCTCTAGAAGCGCCATCATTCCAGTCGCAACTGTCGCTAGCTCTCCAGCGGCCAAGACGCGGTTCGGCTCGACGAAAAGGGCGCCTCGCCCGGTGGTTTCGACATAGAATGCCCATGCCATGAAGATCATACTTGCCAACCCTGTTGCGAGAGAGTAGATCCAGAGGCCGCTCCAGAACAAGTTTCGAGAGATCCGCGACGAAGCCATGACGGAACAGGATATTTGCCGTGCAGCGTTATTAACGTGGCGTAAAGCCTAGAGTCCACTCGACAGTCGCTTCCCAAAACGAAAGTCTCAATGGAGTATAGGAAGTCTCGAGGGCAAAGCTAGTTTTTATTCCGACAAAGTTCCACCGCAGCAAGGGACCGTAGTCTAGATCGCCCGATCAGTTGTCTGATAGATGGCGAGGACAACCAGGATAGGACATCGGGCTCCGGCGCGTCTTGCGGCGAAACCCGAAGGTCGTGGGTTCAAATCCCACCGGTCCCGCTTTTCCCAGGCCACACCGAGAATGGATTCAACGAAGAATTCTCCAATATCAGACGTACCCTCTACTAG
>VBBB01000055.1:0-5498 GCA_005882955.1 Candidatus Bathyarchaeota archaeon
AACACGCACCTATGAGTAGAATCCGCCAGGCAGCAACTGCAGTTGGAGAATCCAAGGCAGATACTCTAATCAGCCTAGGCGGAGGCAGCCCGATCGACTCGACCAAGATCATTGTCAAAGAATTGTCCCAAGATTTCCGGCGTCCCGCAATTCCACACATTGCCGTTCCCACGACTCTTTCCGCAGCCGAATTCTCCCACATCGCCGGAATGACCGATGAGAAACTGAATCGCAAAACAGGGTTCCGAGACCTGCGCATGGTTCCGCGGTCAGTCTTTCTCGACCCTGAGCTGACCCTTCCCACACCAGGCTGGCTGTGGGCTTCGAGCGGAATCAGAAGTCTAGATCATGCGGTGGAGGCTGTGTACTCACCAAACCATCAATCATACGTTGACACACTCGCGCTCGAGGCCATCCGCCTTCTTTTTCAAAACCTGAAACTCTCGACCGGAGATCCTGCAGATCTCAAGTCTAGATTGAGATGCCAGCTAGCTGCCTGGATGTCTTTTGCTGGAGTTGTCAGCGTAGGAACTGGACTAAGCCACTCGATAGGACGGGTGATTGGCGCAACTTGGAATATCCCTCACGGTATTACGTCATGCCTTACGCTTTCAGAGGTAATGCGGATGGAAGCAAAGCGAAACCCGGAGAGGCTGGCTCTCATAGCAAGGGCCGAAGGTAAAAACACGGAAGGGGTTCATGTGGACAAAGTAGCGCTGGAAGCTGCCGATGGCGTCGCTGACCTGGTCCGTGGACTGGGCCTGTTTAAGAGACTGAGAGACTATGGGATCACAAAAGATGATTTGCCAAAAATTGCGCGAGACGTTGGTGGTCGTGAATCGGCCGATGCTCTAGAGATTCTGGAGAGAATCTGGTGAGGAAACGCTCGAAGCCTTTATCGATTGGCGAACGAAGAGACCACCTACAGAACGAGACTGTCTGAGACCCTTCAACGATGACACGAATCACCGAACGACTCTTCTACCGAATCGCCAAGCGCTGGATTGCCGGCTACACTCTGCAAGATGCTATGGATGCGGCCAGCAATGCTAACGAGAGAAAGATCCACGCTATCCTCAACCGTCTGGGAGAACATACTCCTGACCAGAAGCTGATACAGCAATACGTGGACGAATATCTGAAGCTTCTCGAGACGATCGAGAGCGAGAACCTTCAAGCCACCATATCGGTCAAACCTTCACAGATCGGGCTTGCGGCTGAGATTTCTCTCTACAAAGACAACCTTCTCAAGATAATCGCGAGGGCCGAGGAAGAAGGACGCTTCGTCTGGATAGACATGGAAAACTCCCCTTACACAGAGTCGACAGTAGAGATTTACCGCGAACTGCTCGGGACGCACAAGGATCTTGGATTGTGTCTGCAGGCAAACATGAAGCGCACAGAAAGTGATCTGCGAGATCTCTTGCCGCGAGGCGGAAAATTAAGGCTCGTGAAAGGTGCGTACCCAGAGAATGGGGAGGTTGCTTTCAAACGTCGAAGCGAGCTTAACGCCAACTATCTACGACTAATGCACATCTTGTTTGAACAGAATGGATTCTTTGCGATCGGCACACATGATGAGAAAATGATCACTGAAGCCAAGAATCTTAGTCGCGATAACAAGGCTGATTTCGAGTTCCAACTGTTGAAAGGGATTAGAGACGATCTCAAATCGAGCCTGCTTGCAGACGGTTTCAGAGTAAGCGAGTACATTCCTTACGGTCCTGAATGGTACAATTACAGCAAGAGAAGGATGAGGGAGAGAAAGAGGAACATTCTGCTCCTCATCAGATCCATAACCGGCTAATCTGACATAACGCTGCAGAAATCTCAGATAGGACTTATCTACAAATTCATCTGGCTCTCTACCCGAATCTCCGAAATGAGTAACGTCGAGAAACCCACTTCAAAGGGTCGTTCCAAGTTGGACCCCACAGACCGGAGGCTACTAACCGATCTCCTCTCGATTCTAGCGATTCTAATCGCCACAGTTCTCCTTTATTGGGATTTGGCGGCACCGGCAGCCCTGATTGGTGGCGGGTTAGCTCTCACCGTCTTTATTGCTGCTGACGTTGTACTGTTTCGCAGGGGGTAGGCTTCCTCTCGTAATTTTCGATTGCGCGCGCCTTCGGCGAAGGCGTCTCTCCCTCCTCTTCCTTTTCTCCTGCCGAAGAATCCTGCTCCGTATCCCGGTCATGAGCTTCCTCACCTCACCTGCATAGCTTCCCTTGGGGCCCTTGATGTGACGTCCCGCGAAGACGGCGAGGAGGAGGCTCGTCCAGGCGACGGCTACTAGGTAGATTGGGCCAGAGCTACTCGATCCTAGGGAGGGTATTGCCAGCAGCAGATCGGCGAAACCAAAAGTTGTTCCGATTCCGACAAATTCTTTTCCAGATCGTAAGTGCTTTCTGTAGCACAGCAAGCCGCCGATGAATATCGAGACTCCTCCGAACTGGACGAGGAACGATATGATTCCCGCTAGCACCGCGAATAGTGTGAGGCCGCCACTGGATAGTTCTGCGAAGAGATTAGCCCAGCCATTTGTCGCTTGGGACGGGTAGAACTGGGGGATTGCTAGCCTGGTGGCCGTAATCATGACGCCCGAGATCATGGCCAGCACGGTCGAGTACCGATTATCGATGTTGACGATGGCCAAGCCTTAGGGTCCCTCCGATTTTTTCGGGATTCCAGCTAAAAGGATAGGGATACCAGAGTCGACGGCTGATAGAAAAATCGTACTATCAAACGCGACTGATTCGCAGCTTGAAAAGCTGAACCTTTTCAGAGTCTAAGATGCCATTGATATTCCTCTCAAGACTGTCAAAGTCTATCACTTCGCAAGCCTTGACCAAGGACATTTTTGCTCGTGCCCGTTTCATGATGGATAAGCAGATTTCCTCTTCACCCTTCTGATAATGGACGAATGCGGCCGCCGTCAGGATTATGCTCTGGATCGCGTCTCGTTCAACGCCCTTCGCTATGTGCCACGCTTGCTCGAGGGCTTCGTGGGATTCCCAGAACCTTTCCTCGTTGAAGAGTTGAATCCCTTCTTCCAACGCCTCCGCCTTGACAACGGCCTTCGGAGGCGTATCCAGGAGCCTTACGCTAACTATCCTGAATGAACTCTCAGTGAGGAGCCTCTTCCGCTCCTCCAGCTCCTTCTCGTTATCGGCAAATATGTTGAACTCAACTGCATCAGTCCCTACCCGGAAGTGGCTCGCGCTCTCCCGGGAGCCGAGAATCTTCCGGATGCTAGCGGAGACCTGTTGAACATCTCTCGGAGTGTACCCCTCCTTGTTGGCTATTCTGAGAAGGTACCTAGCCGATGCCGTTCGACCTCAGTCTATACGAATCCCTGTTCTCTCAGATATCTGATTCTTAGAAGCTCTTCGCCCGTCAAAGAGGGCAGCTCTGATGCTTTGATGTTCTCTTCTGTCTGTTGCGGCGTCTTTGCGCCAGGGATCACGGTTGACACATCCTTATGATCGAGTGCGAATCTGATCGAGGCTTGCGCTAGGGTTCTCGTCTTCGATTCGAGAAGCCTGAGCTGTTGGGCGGCTCTAATCAGACCAACTAGATAGTTGCGGGGAAAATTACTGCGAATGTCACCTGATGGGAAAGTCGAGTCGATGGTGAACTTCCCACTGAGGAATCCGTTCGAGAGTGGTTCTCGCGCGATGATTGCTACATTCTGTACTCGAGCTGCCTGGAAAAGCTGGTTCTTAGCCTCCTGGCGCAGTAGGTTGAAAACGACTTGGATCGCCGCGGGTTGCCCGTACTTCAATGATAAGAGTCCCTCTTGCGGGTCGTGGATAGAGACTCCGTAGTGTCGGATTCTTCCAGAAGCCTTCAGCTCCTCCAAACCTTCGAAGATCTTTCCATTCTTCAGCAATTGGATGGGGGGATTGTGCAGTTGGTAGAGGTCGAGGTAGTCTGTCTGCAGCCTTTCGCAACTCTTGGCTGACGCGAACTCTAGATAGTCTGGGTTGAAGTTCATGCGAGGAGGATCATGGTAAAAGTCGCCGCCCACTTTGGTGGCGATAATAACGTCATTCCTGTGCCCTTTTAGGGCTTGGCCCAGAAGCTCTTCGCTGTGTCCGTGCCCATAGACATCAGCCGTATCGTAGAAATTGCATCCAAGCTCAAATGCTCTCTCGACTGCTGCGAGAGAGACTTTGTCGTCTGTGGGTCCGTAGCTGTTGCCGTGATTGTTTCCTCCTATCGCCCAGGCCCCAAATCCTACCTCGCTGACTTTAAGACCTGTCTTTCCCAGGGTCCGGTATTTCATGATGAGAGTCTATCCAATCATCTGTTTCGTGTAACGGAGCTGCCAACATGAATCTTGCCTGATTAAGCTTCACGTGCGTTGCCAAAAAAAGGGAGGGGAGCGGAGACTTGCTCCGCTTCGGATTTTCTAGTTGCTTTTCGGAAATCTTTGGATCTGAAGGTGTCGACGTCTAATCACGAGGACAGCGGCGAGTCCTGCGACTCCTGCACCGCCCGCTATGATGTAGAGGGTTGGCAACCCGCCTTGTAGGCCGAAGCTGGGGTCATGGACTAGGGTTGATCCGCTGGGGAAATAGGGATAGACGAGGTATAGTTTGAGGAAGGCCTCAGGTCCATCCTTTTCCGCTTTGTACGCGGCGACCACTGGTACCGATTGGGCAACTCCGCTAGCCGAGGTTACTGTAGCTGTGTTGACGAAGTGGAAGAATCCAATGTTCATGCTTGACGTGACTGGTCCAGAAGCGTATCGTACATTTTGTTCCGTGTTGGAAGTCTCAGTGTAGGGATGCTCCATCACTGCAACCCCCTCGTCATTAGTCGCGTCGACAGTTGTCGTACCCGTAGACTGGTCCAGATCGAAGTGGTTGTAGTCGCTGTGCATGTTCACTTGCAAAGCCAGTTTGTCACCGGTTGATGCGAAGGGCCAGTTTTTCAGCACAAAGTCGATCTTGATCTCTGCGGTGTTGATTGTTACTGATTGTCCGTTTACGGTTATGGTCCTAGTGTTGTTGTAGGCCTTCACAACGAGCACTATGTCGCCTGATTTGAGGGATTGAGGCGGTGGGGTCTTTTCAAGAATGGTCATCTGGTTGTTGAGGGTGAAGTTGAAACCGATTCCGATGGTAGTCCCAGTCGTTTTGTCCTTGACTGGGTAGAAGTTGCTGGCGGTCCAGGAGGCCGAGTCGAAGTCGGCCACCGCAACCAACCTAGGGCTCTCGTAGGTGCTCACCCCAGAGCTAGTGGTGAATTCTATGAGAGACCTGAAGTTGAGCTGGTAGGTTGTTCGTCCAAGCTCGTTTGTCGCATAGAAAGTAATGTGTGGGACGTTTCCCTCGAAAACTCCCGTCAAAGATCCGCTGTTGAAGATGACCCTGTTTGCCGAGTCGACCGATCCTGTGGGGGCGGCTCCCGCTACGGCGGGAACCGCGAGTACTGAGATTGCGAGTGCAAAGATTCCGAGCAGCATCGTCATGGTTCTTGTCATTGTTCTC
>VBBB01000055.1:5506-7887 GCA_005882955.1 Candidatus Bathyarchaeota archaeon
ATTGTTCTCTAATCATCTCCGTTTCTTCAAGCTAGACATATGTTTTAGATGCGATTTAGGCGTTTTTCTTCTAAATGAGGCGAAATTATGGTTTCTATACTAGTAGAACCTGTTCCACGGGTCCAAACTGGAATGTTCTGAGGTCCTAGAACAGTCCGAGCGATAGTGCGAAGATGACCGCGGTGATGTTCAGGTACATCACGGCGAGGCTGATCAGAGCCGTCCGCTCCATCTTAAGACCCTTTGAGATTGAGATGGCGCTTGAGAGCAGGCAGACAACCCAGACTTGAACCCCGACCTGCAATAGAATAGTGAATGCTGTCGCGGATTGTATCACTGCCGAAAAAGGTTGGACCAGCAGAATCAGGCCTGGGACTAGGAGAAGTGGCACCATTGCGAAGGCGGTTCCATTGATTAGGCTAAGTTCCCCTCCACTTCTATGATAGAACAAGTTGCACATGACATCGGCGACCGCGAATGTGATGAACCATCCCAAGGGGAACAATAGCAGGAACCAGGTCTTAGTGATTCCTTGAGTCGGATTGAGATAGAAGAGAAGAATCGGCTCGAGGTTTGTCATGAAAGATATCGCTCCTCCGAGAGCTAGGATCATGGCTGCGATGGGGAGGCTCCTCAACGGCTCTTGGCTAAGATAATTGAATACAGTTCTGCCAAACAGAAGCTCTCTCGAAAAGAAGCCGATGCGCGATTCCCCAGGAGGAGCCTGGGCAGCGTTCGCGATAATTCTCTCCTCGCCACTGCTGAATGCGTTGATGGCGGCTCTGCCATCATCAGTTAGTACGTATTTCCTGTCGGCTCCCTGAGCGACGAATCCTTCCAAACTATCTAGATGATGGTAGAGAGCGCCTACGCTTATTCTGAGAGTGTCGTGGAGCTCTTTGAAACCTGCTTTGCCTCTCTCCTTCAGAATCTGGACAATCTGACGCCTAGTCGGATTGGCGAGAGCATTGTAGACTCTCGTGAGACTCTCGTCAGACTTGTCCAACATCGATGAAATCCGTCTCTTGGAACGTTAAGGTCCACGATTCTGAAGGGTCCAGCCCGTATAGCCATGCTGAAACTCGCGTGGAGAGTCTGAAGTTGCCTAATTGGCTGAGAAGAAGACTGGGGCAGACAACCACCCTCCCAATCAGCGATGCGCTCTATTTTCGAGGCGAGGTCGCACGGTCCTAAATTGCATCCGGACGATATCAAGGACGATGTACAAAGGATACCCCCGATCATACTCAAGGCTGGGCTATTCCAAGCGAACAGCCGTACAGCGTATTCTGACGTCCGGGAAAGGCGAAAAAATACGTTTCCTGAAACAGAAAAAGCATTCTTATCTAGCCCCCAGAGGTTGTCAAAATCTCCCAATAGACAAAGGGGAAAAGGGGAGAGTCTTGGAAAGCCCACGCTATCCACGGGATGTTATGCCTGCCCTATGTTTGGGCACAGTCTCGACGGTTCACGTTCTTCACCTGTCAGGTTACAGCGGATTGATAGTTCCGACAAGGGGCGTAGTTCTAAGGATAAACGTTGGCAGTAAACGTTGAGAAAAAGCCAACAGCAGCCTTCGCGCTATCAATACTCGCAGGGATATTCACCCTCGTCGGCGCTTTTCTAGCCAGTGCCATCACATCGCTACTCGTCCCAGGCTTTCCCAGCAGTATGCTCCTGATCTGGGGAAGTATCGCGGGGATCATCACTCTCGTCGGTGGCTGGCTGCTGTACAACAACGCGGCCCAGAGAAAACTAGGCAGCACATTAGTGCTAGTCTTCTCAATACTATCCATGAACTTCATCGGCCTCATCCTAGGCCTCATCGGAGGATTCCTAGGATACACTTACAAGACAGGCGCAACCACGACCAACTCTTCTAGCTCTAGCCGCGGGTATACCCCGCCCTGATAACCAGGGCGGACCCCCTTTCTTTCAGCCTCCAGCTCATACTATTCATCGAAACCAGTTAACGCTTAAATCGCCATTTCGACATCTCCCTTCCCTATCCGTCCTTGACTACCACCATTAGCCTCTCAGTCCTGGATGAGTTCGGAGGCAGCAAACTCCTCACCCCAGACAAGATACGATACGTCCAGGCAAATCCACTTCCGAGCAAGCCCGCAGACATGGCCTTTAAGGAGGCCCTCGCAGCTCCTATCGGAGTTCGACCGTTCGAGAGAGAGAAGGGCTGGAGTCCAGCAATAATCCTCACAGACTCCACTCGCAAACAATCGCCCTTCATTAAGCAACTGATCAATCTGATCGAGCCGAAGACTGATGACATCAAGTTCATTTTCGCATGCGGAACACACATACCTGCTGATCAATCATTCATCCGGAGAGTCCTCGGGGACGACATCTACAAGCGATATGAGAAG
>VBBB01000055.1:7946-8452 GCA_005882955.1 Candidatus Bathyarchaeota archaeon
AACACCCGTCGAGCTGAACAAGGAACTATTCGATCGAGACCTCCTAATTTCGACACTAAACGTTCAGCCCCACTACTTCGCAGGCTATGAAGGAGGAGCCAAGGCCCTGCTGCCCGGATGCTCCGGTTTCAAGACAATCACCACAAACCACGGCTATGTCATAGGAAACTCGAGTTGCCACGAGCTTGTAGTGAAAGGCAACCCAATGCGCGAAGACATGAACGAGGTCCCCAACATTCTCAAGGAATACATGAAGATCGAGCATCGAATTCTAGACTTCGTCCTCAACCAGGACGGCAGCCTTGTCAAAGCGGCCTACGGCGATCCAAATCTGGCTCATCAACAGCTAGCTGAGAACTTTTCCAAGCGAGCACACAGCGTCCAATCACGCCCCTCACCAATGGTACTGACTAGGGCTGACGGGCCGATGGGACAGAACCTCTACCAGGCATTGAAGGCAGCTACCTTCGCGGCCGGGCTCGTGCCCTCAGGTCAATCGCCTAAGC
>VBBB01000164.1:0-1301 GCA_005882955.1 Candidatus Bathyarchaeota archaeon
GGTTTAGTCTCTGTTTGTATCCGGTCGAGAGCTTACTCATTCGAGTGTTGAGATAGTCCCGAAGTTCCAATTGGTCGACTAGTTTCGAGATCCTGTCTTTTGCGAAGTCTCGTGGCAGGCCGTAGAGTTGGGAGAAGAACCAGAGGTTTTCTTTGACACTTAGGATTCCATAGCCCGGTGTTTCGCCGCCTGAGACGAGGTTTATGATCCGGCGTATCTGTGAGGCTCGCTTTACAACGGCCAGTCCTTTGATTAGCGCCTGTCCTTCTGTGGGCAGGAGGAGAGTGCACAGTATTTTGATTAGTGTTGTTTTTCCAGCACCGTTCGGACCCAGGAGCCCGAATATTTCATCATCATAGACTTCCAGATCGACCTGATCGAGGGCTACCACGTCTCCCTTGCCGGGTATGCCTTTGAAGAGTCGTCTCAGACTCTTCGTCTCGATGGAGAGGTCTCGCTTCAAAGACGGCTTTGGGAAATGGAAGCGTCTCTGATAAGAGTTCTACCGGATATCCGCCTAGATTTTTCGACATTCTGAGGAGGTTACCAGAAACGTTCCTTCAGCGCTTCCCGCTCAGCCTCCATTATCGCTTCGAAGAAGTCGTTGGAAGGCTTGTGATGCTTTCGGAGAATGTCTCCGGCGGCTTCCGGCTGTACCCTTCGACCGGCGAGAGCGTACACTGCAAGTCTGCCATATCGGTCGACGAGCTTGGCTGTGTCCTCGGCTTTCGAAACTAGACTCTTTTCTCTCTCGGAGAGTCTTGTTCCGTTCTTCATGATTACCTTCCTCATGTCTTCATCCGCTATCCCGAGCGCTGCAACCAGCTTCGATCCGCATTCAGGACACTTCACAATCTGAGGAATTTCTTTCACTCTTCGCATCTCAACATACTTCCAGCAGTTAGTGCAGACCAGAGTCTTGACTTCGTTCAAGATCCTCGCCTTCGCTGATCCAACCAGAATCTGGTTGAGCTTCTCGGTCGGGATGATGTCGGTCTTCCGACTGATCCTCTCCAGCCCGATTCTGGCAATGGGAGTTGCTTCGCCGCTAGCCGTGACCGTGTTGACTGCGATCTCCTTTGCAGCAATTGCCTTCAAGACTTCCTGAGTGTGCGGAACGTCCATGTCCTTCTCCTGAGTTTCTCTGATCGCTTCGTCCATGATGACCGTGCCTTCGAAACTCTTCGCAAGCTGACGTAGTGTGATGCTGCTGAAGTCTGTCCATTTCGAAATCGCGCCAAACCTTCGCGCCACGTGGACAAGTCGCCTCTAGAAGAGACCAGTCCTCTTTGAAGCGGTCA
>VBBB01000164.1:1349-3203 GCA_005882955.1 Candidatus Bathyarchaeota archaeon
CTGACCCCAGACTCATCAGACAGCAAATGACCGACAAGACGTGCGAGGGTTCTGTTAACGAGGGTCCCGAGATGTGAGTTGATGATTATGAAGTCGTCCCACTCTTCGATCGTGAGGAGCTTGTCGCTCGGGACAGGCAGCCCTTCTTCACACTGATCGTACGTCTCAGTCAAGGCGCGGCGAATCGTCTTCTCATCAGCATGATACCTCTCCGATAACTTCTGGCTAATCTCCTTGAGACTCTTCCCCTTACGGTACTCCTCATCTGTGATACGTCGCAGCTCTCCAACTTCTGATGCCACCTGAAATGGCACTGGAATCTCTTCACCAATCCAGCTGGGTATCGCGCCGGTCGGATCAGAGATTCCTCGGACGAAAATCTTGTCTCCTCTGATGCTCTGCATCATCCACGGGGTTCCACGAACGATGAACTTGGTACCCGGTTGGCCATACTCTGCGACAAAGGCCTCGTCAAGCACCCCCACAGCTGTTTCACTTTCTTGCTCTACGACGAGGTACTGTTTCTCGTCTGGGATCATTGATAGTTTGTTGAAATAGTATCGGTAGAGATCCTTGACCCTGGAGGGCCGCATGACCATCTTGTCCTGTTCAGAGACCCAGCCCAAGCGTGGGAATCGGGAGTGCATGTAATTGGTTACCGATGCAATGTCTTCTTCCGTTAGGTTCCGATACGGGTACGCTTTCTTCAGAATATCTAGCAGTTCGGAATAGTACCATTTCCGGTTCTGAATCAAGAGTCCAGCGATCTGATGGCATAGCGCATCGAGCGGTTTCTCTGGAACGGTCACATCCTCAAGATTTTCGTCTCTCGCTCTTCGAGCGACTACCATCGCTTCCAGCGTGTCGTCGGAGTCCATCGTTATGATGATGCCATCAGCCATCTTGCCGACACTGTGGCCGGATCTTCCGACTCGCTGGATAAGCCGCGTAACCTGGTGCGGACTCATGTACTGGATGACATAGTCGATCCGTCCAACATCAATTCCCAGCTCAAGACTAGACGTTGCGACTAGTCCTTTGATCTCACCTTCCTTCAACGACCGCTCAGCAGTGATCCTCGACAGCTTCGCGAGGCTGCCGTGGTGGATGGAGACCGGAAAGTCGACGTCCCACACTTTGAACCGGCTGGCCAAGACCTCGGCGTTTGCGCGAGTATTGGTGAACAGAAGAACTGACTTGTGATCGTTGATCATCCCCTTCATGACGCGTAACCGGGCCGCCACCTCTGGGTGGGTAAACAGTTTCCCGGCAAGGCGGACATCCTCGCCTGTAGGCTCAGGTGAGACGATCTCAAGCTTCATCCGCCGTGCAACTGGAATGTGAACGATTTCGACGGGCCTTCCTTCGCCCACCAGGAATTTTCCGACCACTTCGGGGGATCCAATTGTCGCGGAAAGTCCCACCATCTGAAACTCTCTCTGCGCTACCCAGCGCAGCCTCTCCAAAGCAATGGCAAGCTGACTCCCCCGCTTGTCCTCGGCAAGTTCGTGTACCTCGTCGATTATCACGAAACGGATGTCTCGCAGGTGGCGTCGAAGTATTCGCCCTGGAAGAATCGCCTGAAGAGTCTCTGGAGTCGTTATGAGGAGGTCAGGCGGGCTTCTGGATTGGCTGGTTCTCTCCTTGATCTCCGTATCACCATGCCTGACCCCCACCTTGAGGTCAATCTTCTGCCCCCACCATCGCAGCCGGTCGAGGAGGTCCCGGTTGAGTGCTCGAAGGGGAGTGATGTAGATGATCTTGATTCCCGGGCCCCGATCTGGCTCACTCAAGAATCGTGTAAAGACGGGAAGAATGGCAGACTCAGTTTTCCCACTTGCCGTCGGCGATATT
>VBBB01000140.1 GCA_005882955.1 Candidatus Bathyarchaeota archaeon
ACGAAGGAGCCGATTCTCGCGAACGTTGGGACACGGGGTCCCGGTGATTTCGGGATTCCAAGTCTCTTGGAGACTACGTACCCTGCACCCCCTGCGACGAAAAGGAGGCCGATCGCGGCTAAGATTATTGTGCCAAGATTATCTGAGACGTATTGGCGGAGATACCGGTTGTTCTGATAATCAAGGATCAGGGCAGCGAACTCAGCGAGGGATATTATCAGGACAAGTACGAAGATTCCAACCAATCGGGCCTGGGAAGAACCGGTCCTGCTCGTCATGGACCCACTAGGCTATACTCAAGAAGAGTGCAACGTGAATGGGAAGTCAAGAGAGGATAGCTGGGTCTGATTTGCTAGACTATTTACGCGTGATTTCGCTGAACAAAGTTCCATCGAGCGCAGTTCAGGTTATCATCGCTCGCGGATGTTCAGCCTTTGTGTTTTGTCTCCGCCTAATGTTAGTAAGATTTCCGAGAGTATCAGAGAACTGGGACTAGTTGTAGTCCAACGAGTTTCTTGGATTTCCTACGTGCCTGGTCGCTAGTCGGAGAAGTGCTGGCAGTTGCAGACTCCACGGGAATCATGCCGTTGATGATCTTCAACGTTCGGTTTGCTGTGATCATCTAATCTCTCGTGTTCCCCTTGTCCATGATGCGCTTGCGCATGGGGCGCAAAGAATTCCATCATTGGTGTCGCGTTTCTATCGTTACTGGTAAGTGGGGGTAGGTTCCAGCCAGTCTCTAGTGTCTTCAAGAATGAATAGTGGTTGTACTGATTGGTGGATTGGAAGTTGGTCTTGACAACCGGCCCGGCCCAGACCGTGTACACGCAATCCAGTGAACTCCCATTGATAGGACAGTAGCCGTTGCCCTCGTCAAACGTGACGAAGAGAGCCGCTTTTTGATGGGTGAACAAATTGCTGCTCAGAATCTGAGGGATTACCGAGGAAAGGTAGCTATCGCCGTCTTTCAGACAAGTTGCATTTCCGTCTGAGGTGCAGCCGTTTGTACATGTCGCAGATGAGTGCATATCATTGCAAAGGTTGGGGGTTAACCAGATGAAGTTCGATGCAGTAGATGGAGAGGCTAAATCGGAGAGGAAGAGGTTGTCCGGTCCGCCATTGCCTCCCGAGTTGGCGGGGACGATTCTTGAGCACCGGGCTGTGCTGTTGACTATGTCGTCGAAATAGACGAAGGGATCATGTCGAGCTGCGTACTGCCCGGTTCCAGTATCGCCTAGGAAGCAGTTTCCAGGAGAGCAATGGGACCCGCAGTTGGAGGGATAGTCTTCCATGTACGCCTTCCATGAGAGTCCTCGGTTCTCCAAGCTGTCAACAAGGTTCGAGGCGTTTCCAGCGCTACATCCGGGACTTGGGCTACAATCGGCCTTGCTCCACGATGCAAAATCCTGCCCGGAGACAAGTGACAGGTAGTTTGGCAGGCTAGGATGGTTGACTGCAGTATAGTTAGTGGCGAGCGCGTACGAGGAAGCCAGTTGGTTCAAGAAAGGAGCGGAAGGATTGTTGATGATATCCCCGAGTCCCTGGTTCTCCATGGTAATCACCACCACATAGTTGAAAGGATGATTCGCTTGATCGTGCAATCTCGTTGTTGTGGGACCGAGAGAATTCGATAAGGCTAGGGCCAAGACTAGAACTGTTAGAAACTCCATGGGCTTGTCTCAGCAACCCATGCTAGGATTGGCTCATGAACGTTTCGGAGTCCGAGCACGTATAAGCTTGACGCGGATTGCCCGAGCTATAGATGTATCGCCCTTTACATAGCCTCGATAAGCTGGCGGAAAGAAGCCAGTTGGCTTGCGATAATTCTGTCACTGAGTTTAGAGTCGCGGTATGCGACTCCTATAATGCCACGTTTGTTTTGGGGAATTATCTGTGCATTACACCGTGACAGCGCGTTTTTCGTTATAGACGTTTTGGCGATTATCTCCTTTCCTGTTTGTATTGTACATGTTATGGATTGCTGATAGTCCATATCAGCGTTCACATGATTCTCGCTGAACTGAGCAAGTCCTATAACGAGCAGTCCAGTCGGTCTATTCAGAAACTCTTTTGGAAAGACGTACGCGCAGGACCTTCACCATCGACCCCGACGTCAGCGAGAAAATAGACAAGATGGTAGGCGGTCATAATCTAGAGGTCAACGTGCTCGTTAACAAAGCAATACGACGATACATAGAATGGGGAAGACACGTTGACAGCTTCAAACTGGTCACAAGCGATCCTCGACTAATGAAAACGCTCTGGTCGCATGTCACCGTTGGAGAGGCGAGAGAGATGGGCACCAAGAATGGGAAAGATACTGTCGTAGAGTTTATCCTCTATTACTTCCGCAAGTTCGACCTAGACTCGGTTCTCAAAACCTTCGAAGCGATAGGCGCAGGATACGCAAACGCCTATGTCTATTCAGAGTTCGGCGGCAAGGACAGCCGCACCATAATCCTAAGGCACAGCATGGGACTTAGCGCATCAGCATACTACGGTGCCTCTTTCAAAGCACTCTGTGACCGCCTCGGAGTGAAATGCGAATTGGAGGAGAGCGAAGATCAAATGACATGTAAAATCAGTAACGCTAGCACTCTGAAGACGATAGCTCCAAAGACCCTCAAAGAGCAACTGGCCAAGCAGTCATAGAGCCCGGTCGAATCATAGGATTGAAAGGCAGCCTTTGTCTCTCTCCCCTGAAGGCCGCATGCTTTCCGACGTACTCAAATAATAGAACCTGTCTGCGGACGTAAACCTTGCCAAAAAAACCGAACAACGGCCCCCACGAGGTAAAGTTGTCCGCGAAAGAAATTGATTTCCTGAAGAGCAATGAGCTTTGCAGATTTGCGACAGCATCACGAAAGGGCGAGCCTCATGTTGTTCCAGTCTCATATGTCTGGGACCAGGACTACGCGTTTATTGTTACTGACTATGGGACCCGTAAACTGAAGAATCTCAGGGAGAATCCCCACGCGGCGGTTCTCGTTGATTCTGGCGGAACTCAGAAGCTCCTATTGATCAGTGGACCAGTGGAGATTATAGAGAAGGGAGAGGAGTATCGGCGTCTCTACAGACTGTTCTATTCGAAGCTGAGCTGGGTCAAGCGAGATCCCTGGAAGGAAGGTGAGGCACCTTTCATCAAGGTCATTCCTTCTTTCAAGACGGGGTGGGGTCTCACGAGCTCTATATGAATAGCTTCTCCCGTTCAGAATAGTGTCCGGATCAAGTGCCGCTTGACTAGGATTCACGCATCGTTAAAGTGTTCGCTCTTGCTCTGTTTACGTTCCGGATCCATCCGGGAATCACTACTGCTCTGAGAAATGCTTTGAGGCTTATGTTTCGGCTTTTCGCATCATTGTCGAGTCTCTGAAAACCTTCTCGTCGAACGCCACCATGAACTTACGCAATAGTCAACTCCTGGAATTTCGACGATAAAATCCGTTGGACAATAATAAGCCAACGTCCACAATGTGTTAGACCCGAACACATTTGAGTAGAGTCCGATGATTGGCTATCTCCGGCATGCTAATGCTATTTAGTGTAAACGTTGGGGTTATATCGAATCCGCGCGTGTCTATGTCTGGAACGATATGGAAGCAATAGATAACGCGGGGTATCCGCCCGAAACAACCAATCAGACCGTCCCGCAAGACACTATGACGGACGACCAATTGAAGAATCTCCTTGCAGAGCTGATATCCTCATCAGCAAGCCTGAACGTGAGGGTGTGGCTCGACGGAGTCTACACGGACATAGAGAACGCGGGCACTCGTCGGGAGTGGATGAAGGGCCGAGAAGTCTACTTCAAGGTCGAAGGAAAGGTGGACGGCCAGAACAGCCTCGAAGAGGCAGCATCCAGGAGCGTTTAACCATGGAGACTCGTAAGTGGAAGGCGTTTCTCAGAATGAACGGTGAGACTCCGATGGATACAGGTCAAGATATTCTGACTGAGTTCAAAGCCATGGTCGAATATCTCAAGTGGATTGGCGTCGACTACTCAATGGTCGTGCAAGTCGAAGCAGGCCAAACAGAGCGCTCTCAAAACCTTGCTCTAGAGCCAACTCCGCGTCGGCGAGGACCCGGGCAGATAGGAGACTGATACCGAAATGGCCAAGTTCATAATGTCAATAGGGGACAACGCGTACGATGTCCTAGCGAATGAGGCGAAGAACCGGGACGTTACTGTGCAGCAGTTGCTCAGAGCGGTTGTTGTGCCTGATTGGATAAAGCAGAACGCAGACGGCCAGCCCACCGGAGAGAATCCAAATCTGATTGAATCCTCGGTCTACGGTGGAGATTCCCGCAATTCTAGGATGCTCGTGTCCCCCGTCGCCAGGCTTAGACACTAGCCCGATCCTACGATCTCCTGTCGCGGGTCACTGTTCCACCGCTGGTTACAAGACTCTTTAATAGCGCCTACAGGCTCAATCGCTAAACAGAGCTGACAGCGCAAATTTGGCAGATTTCTGTTCGAGATGCGGAAAGACCCTCAGCCTCATCGACCCTCTCCTAGAGCTTAAGGGTCAAAGGTTCTGCGAGGATTGCTATCCAGACGTCAAGCGAGAACACGCAGCCGCGAGCATGTCGGACAAGGTGGACCGTAGACAACGTGTCGCCTTTGCAGACGACTCCAGCGATGAGAATCTGCGAGGATCGATTATCAAGGGAAAGCAAGCGCTTGCCGTCAAAGAGAATGAGTTCAGGTGGGATAATCCATCCCTCTCGCTAATCGCGAGCGCGCTGCGAATCCTTACGGACCAGAACAACATCATGATGAAGCAGAACGAACTCATCCTTCGCGAGCTCGAGTCGAGACCTGCGACGGTCAAGTCGAAATAAGGCCTGGGGTCCGAAGGTCCCACCGAGTTTTTTTGGCGTAGCGGAGCTGGTCCCGGGGGCCGGAGTTCCATAGAGGGAAACCTCTACTTTGAACTCGCCGAACCGGTTACGTCCGATTCTCCGGCGACACTCCGTGGATCCTTCTCCACTCCGGTATCTGTACGCCTGGTCGGCTGGCTGACCCGCACATTGAGTGCAGGACTACAGCCGGAAGCTCTTCCAGGCTGAGCTACCCCGGGACCGAGGCCATCCCCGGCTTCAGTGATTAGTTAAGATTTGTCGGAAGCCGACTGGTGATTCTCGCGTATCCACTGAGCTAGGTCGCGCAGCGCTATGTTTGACGAGACGTCGATAACGGGGACCTCCATGTTTCCTACACGGATGAGATTGTTGTACTTGGCCATGGGGGCGTGTGAAACGTTGGAGGCATAGATCTTTCCCTTCACATACTCATCAGGCAAGGCCTCCGGCTCGACAAAATCGGCTAAGAATACGACACCTTCTGCCCAGTATAGTGCCATGGCCTGGCCAGAGACGTTCATGACGAAGGCAATCATAGAGGCGAGGTTCTGCTGAGAACTGAAGCTAGTAAGACCGGTGACTACGATCTCCTGGGGCGGAGCGTGAATAATAGAAACCATGCTTGAGCCGAAGACGGCTATATCCTCCCAGAGTGTTAAGCCTTAGCAAGTGTCCAAAGACAGCTCCCGTCCACTCAAAACCATTCCACGTACCGATCGTCCTAAAGCTAAAGACCTCCCCGAACTGAAGATATTGTCCTCAGTTAGCCCTCTTTGTCAGTACTTGTAGCCGGGTTGCCCCAACGGTAAGAGGTCCCATCTCAAATGGCTCGACTTGGGCTTGTTTGGGGTACAAAGACCCATTGTGGATTATATCTGGTGCATGGATGGTTAGCTTTGGGCCGCTCCTATCACACTGTGATATATCGGAATACAATAGTCGTCAAATGTACAGCGGAACAGAAACAGGGTCAATTAGAACACATGCGAAAGGACGCCACCAATTCAAATCCAATAGAGTACATGTGTCTTCAGTCCGAACACAAACGATGAGTTATGCATATATTCTACGCCGACGCAGTCTTCTATAACCATGTTGAGAAGCTATCAGTTCAAGAATAAGACAAAGAGCGTCACTAGAACTATCCGAATTGACGAGGACATCGACTTCCAGCTCGAAAAGCTAGCACATGAACAGCGGGTGAGCGTCAACTATTTCGCAAACCAGGCACTCCGGAAATTCGTAGAGTGGGACGTCTTCGCAGACCGGCTAGGCTTCGTCACTCTGCCTTCCGACATTTTCGAGAAGCTGGTAGGCTATACAACTGACGAACAGGCAAAAGAGCTTGGCAACTGGTTCGGCAAGAACTTGGCCAAGGACTTGATAGCCTTCCTCTTCAAGAGAGTGGACCTCGAGACGTCGGTCCGAGCCCTAGAGCTACTCGGACCCAGATACGGCAAAGCTTTCCGTTTCGAATACACGAACGACGGCCACCTAACAACTGTAATACTGAACCATGGATTTGGCCGAAAAGCATCACTGTTCTACAGTGAGGCGGTGAAGGCCCTACTCAAGGACCTGGTCAACACCCAAGTCGACATTGGACTGAGCGAGCACCAAGTATTCGCACAAATCGTGGGTCCCAACGAGTTCCGGATCACGATGCCCGCCCCAGTATCGCCTCTGGCCACACAACGATAGTTCAAGTTCAGATCTAAGGCTTCGTCTTTTCTCCGCGAAGCCGTATTTTCTATCTAGTAGATGACGCTATAGCGTACCGGACGTTAACGGCGATCCTAGCCGACCTTTTCAAACACGAGCATAGCGAGAAATGCAATATTTACCAACAAGTCTCTTCTTCATATTTCCTCGCCGGAGGACTTCGTTCAACTCCTCTCTGGTGTTCACCTTCATCGAGCCGGACGACGCCGGATGATTTCACTCGAATGTCGAGTTCATGTCCGATTTCCACCACCTCTCCTTTCTCATTCTTCTCGTAACTAATTACGAAGAAACAGTGGCATTTGTCGCACATTTGGATGGTTGCTCGGGTTAGACTGTGCGCATGTTTTTCATCGGGTGATTCTAACGCATGCCATAACCCCTGTCATGAGTTCCTCAACCCTTACCGTTATTCTGCTGGTTCGTTCAGAGGCTCCCCATACTTGGCGGCGCCTGTATCCCAGGCATCGGTCCACCAGCAGGTATAGGTTCGCCGCGAGGAATTTCAACTTGGATCGTGCGTTCCTCCTCGAGAGATTTCCTCGTCGTCTCGAGGACTCTGACGACATTGGCTCCCAGTGTTCCGTCAGCCCGGTTGGGATAATGTTCAGCAGACGAGTTGTATTCTATGCACCTGGCAAAGTGGAGAATCTCCTCTCGCAGAGTGTTGTTGGGGACGACCATCACGCGTTCCACAGCTCCTTTCCGGTGTAGAACGAGTCTCTGTTCGATGCAGTCTAGCTCCGCAGACCCGTCGCTGCCGACTACCGTAACGTCTCGATGTTTCTCCATGTCCAGCCAGCTTAGTTCGATGCCAGCGTCGAATCCGCCCGGGTGTTCAGAGTAGATGGAGGCCATCTCGTATCCTGCGCTTGTTCTGTAGCCTCTGCCTTTGCAGGAGATCTTCTTGGGCCATGTTTCGAGGAGGTTGTTGCAGATGTCGAAGGGGTGTGGTCCGAGGTCGGTAATTACTTCTCTGTTATTCTGTATGGCCATGAAGCCCGTCCATTTGAGGCGGAGGTAGTAGATGTCTCCCAGAACTCCACTATCCATTAGTCGTCGTAGTCCTTTGACACCATTGTTGAATCTGTGGACGTGACCAGTGCAGAGGACACTGCCATGTTCTTTGGCGAGTCTAACCAGTTCATAGGCCTCTCTCGATTTCATAGCCAGCGGTTTCTCGACTAGAACATGTTTTCCCTGTCTGAGAAATTCGGAGGCAATTTCGAAATGGGTCTGATTCGGGGAGCATAGATGTACCGCTGACACTTTGGGGTCGGAGACTAGTTCGCGATAGTCTAAGCGATAGTTTAGGGGGCCGAATTCCTTTCTGCAGTTTTCGAGTGCGATCGGTGAACTGTCGGCTACTGAATAGAGGTTCATCTCGTCTCCTGTCCGTGCTAGGTCAAGAATCTGAGCTATGACCTTCTTTCCCCAGTATCCCGCGCCTATGACGGCGATGTTGAGCCTGCTCATGATGAGGACCATTCTAGGCGGCTTTTCATATAACCGAGACGTCTACAATCGATCAGAGTGCACCACTAAGCGCGAATTCTAACACATTGCAACGCGAATGAGTTACTGAAGAACACAAACGGGTACATCCGCCCCATACGATTCAAGTAGCGCTTCCGCCAATGGCTCCCTGAATGCGGTATGGCCCGGTTGGAACTCTCCGTTCGATTCACGCCGCGCTCTGTTTGCACTTAGCCCATGATCGTTAGAGCGTCGAGTTCCTTCGCGCTAATTCTCTTAGCGCTCGTAGTCCTCGCATCAATCCCCAACCAGACCCATTCTGTTCCAGAATCGCCCACAGTCCTCGGTTGGGGCGGTTCACGGCTAGTCGAGAACACCCTTTACAGCAATACAACGATTCCAAGCATCATCTTTCCCTTCGAAAATGCAAGCGACCAGGAAGTCCTTGCTAGGAGGATCGTAGAGATGGGCCTTAACGCGATGAGAATCAGCTTCGCACCCTACTGCACCGATACCTACGGATTCATGAGTCCTTACAACTCTACCAGGTTAGGTAGAGCGATCAGAATCGGGGAGACCCTCGGCGTATGGACCATTATTGATTATCACGGCTATGAGGATGTGTCGAATAGTACGGTTGCTGGCTGTTGGCTGAGCTTCTGGAGAACCGTTTTGACCGATTTCAGTTCCAGCTATGAGAGGATTATCTGGGAACCACTAAACGAGCCGACGAATCTCAATGGAAACGTAACACTGCTCGGCCAACATTATCAGAATTGGATAAACCAAGCTAGAGCTATTGGAGACACACATTGGATTGTCGTCCAGAACTTGTGCAGTTTCGGATGCAATCTCTGCCCGAGCGGCAATGGAGATTGTCCAGCAGCGGTAAACGGCTATCCTAGGGTGACGGACCCGCTAGGCCGCGTCTTCATCAGCCTTCACACCTACATGCCATACGATGTCTACTACAATTCTTGGAATAATACGGCTGCTGAAGATCTCGCGCGGAACTATTACGACACGATGACCAACGGAACGAGCCTGACGGGCTTTCCAGTCTTGAACACAGAGGGAGGCCCGGGCCCGACTCAAAGGACGTTGGTCAACGGAACTAAGATCAATTGTCCAGACTTGGTGACAACCGGAGCAGCTGGTTATTGCGCAACGAATTTCCACTTCATCAAGACATTGACCGGGCTCTTGGAGATGCACATGCCTCAGACAATCAACTGGGTCTGGTGGCCTGCTGGAGACTGGTCAGCAACTCCCGCTGCGACCCAGCTCGGCGCGGTCTCTCCCAGCGCATGGGGCAGACTCATTGCCTGGCAACCCCTTCCAGTATACACTCTGTCAATCTCCAGTACAAGTGGAGGAACGACTTTTCCGGAGGTTGGAAACTACACCTACGTTTCTGGCACAGATGTGAACGTCTCTGCTGTCCCTGGAAACGGCTACAAGCTTAGTGGATGGCACGATAATGCGATAAGTCTTCCGGCAACGGATAATCTGGAACTCGCGATGAACGCGGCCCAGAATATAGTCGCCGTCTTCTCTCCAATCATACACGACGTGGCTGCTGAGAACATATCCCTAGCGGATAGCATCATCACGCCTGGACGCCCTACCACGGTAGTTGTGACCGTCGGGAATCTCGGGGATGTGTCAGAAACCTTCAATGTTACATTCCACTCCGACAATGCCAGTGTAGCATCACAGTTAGTGCAGAATCTTGGAATAGGAAATTCCGTCACCATATCGTTCGTTTGGGAGACGACGGGTCTCCGACCGGGCACCTATCTGCTCGAAGTGGTTGCCGGTCCCGTACCGGGGGAAACCGATCTTGCGAATAACAACCTTACTCTCGCGGTTAACCTTCCTTCACACTCAGGCACTGACGATCCAGCTGCCTCAACTGCTTCCTTAGGTTCAGCGGTCTATATGGGAATGGCCGGGTTTGTCGCCGTCATGCTTGGGGCGGCTCTGGTTCGTAGACGGCTCAGATAGAGTGAGAATAGTATCTGGAAGCCTGCGTTAACCGTCTGCGTGATCCGACTGTTGATTAGCCCGGCATGGTGTCCACGGGGTCGTATCTACTGAGCAAACTACAGCATCACCGGAGGCAGAGCGTGCAACGGCTGCATATCACTTCAGTAGGCTCAAGGCAGCTCGGACATGCTCTTCCCCGCATGTTCTGTTCTTGAGTCATCGTCACTAACGATGCTAATGGAATTCAGAATTATTACTTCCACGTTTACATGTGTTGACCCTGACGAGAGCACTGCTCACCATGTACACTAGTGGCACATGTTGTGTGCTATCCTATAGTTGTAAGCGTTACACGGGGTCGCCCAAGCAGTTGTAGACATGCGACCCAAATATCCGGGTGAGAACCATGTAGATAGAAGAATATTCATGCAACAATATAGAAACGCGGCCGATCGAACAGTGCTTTTCGGCCTATTTGTCGTACTGCTTGCCGTTGGAATTGTCAGTGCGCCACGGCTCGCAAACCTAGTGAGCGCTACCACTACTCAAAGTGGAGTAATGACGGGTACTTACTTTGACCACGCTGTCATCGTCATAATGGAGGATCATGGAATCGTTGACATTTGCGCTCAGAACCCGCCACCGTGTTCGGGTGCTAACGGAGCGCCATACATGGCCGGTCTCGCAAACAGCTATGCGGTCGGGACTCAATATCTCGGAATAAACCACTTCAGCGAAGCAAACTACATCGCGCTTCTAGGTGGCGACACTTTCGGTTGCAGCAACAACGGCTGCCCACCAGTCTCAAACCCGAACCTGGTGGATCGTCTTGAAACGGCGGGTCTGACTTGGAAGGGATACTTGGAGAACCAGAATCTCGCGAGCGGTTGCGACACCACGTATCACGAGCCCTATACTCCTGAACATAATCCGTTCGTCAGCTTCACTGACATTTTGAACAATCCTGCCCGCTGCTCCCAAGTTGTTCTTGCAAACCCGAACACCTGCACCGTGACGGACTGTGCTCTAGTCAACGATCTGAACTCCGCGTCTGCCCCCAATCTCATGTGGCTGACACCGAACAACTGCAACAATATGCACGGGTTCACAGGCATCTGCGCGTCATCCATCCCGACAGGCGACAACTATCTCAAGAGCCTAGTACCGAACATTCTAAACAGTCAAACCTTCACCACGCAGCGATCAGCTCTCTTCATCGTCTTTGACGAGGGCAACGGATACTGCCCCCTCAACGGAAGCTCGGAGGACTGCGTCTACGCTGTGTGGGCAGGCCCGCTCGCCAAGACCAGCTACGCGACCAGCAACCTCTACAACCACTATTCGTGGACGCGGACAATCGAAGCGAACTGGAATCTAGCGAGCTTAACCTCCAACGATGCCAACGCGAAACCGATGACAGAATTCTTCAAGAGCACAACACCTCCAGTCCTCCTTTCCACTAGCTTCACGTATAGCCCGACTTCCCCACAGGCAAGCCAGCAAGTAAGCTTCACAGCCTCCGCGTCAGGCGGAACCGGACCCTACAACTATACATGGGCCTTCGGCGACGGAATGACTGGAACTGGGATCACCGTCTACCACACCTACTCAACGGCAGGATCGTATAACGTGTTGTTGACCGTCAAGGATAGCAGTCCATCTCCGCAGACAGCCTCGTCCCAGCAGACCATCACCGTCACGAGTACACCTCCCCCACCGCCCAGCCTAACCGCAAGCTTCACCGTAAGCCTCTCCCACCCTGTGGTGGGACAACCAGTCTCCTTCACAGGCTCAGCTTCAGGCGGGACATCCCCCTACAGCTACGCGTGGAACTTCGGTGACTCGTCAACTGGATCAGGAAGCTCAGTATCCCATGTCTATCAGACTGCAGGCGTCTACACCGTTGTCCTAACTGTCACCGATGCTGCAGGCCACGTCGCCAGCTCAAGCAATACGGTAACAGTCACCTCGCCGCTCTCGGCCGGCATCACTTACTCGCCGTCAAATCCTGCCGTGCTTACCAGTGTACAATTCACGGGCACCGCGACCGGTGGCACCGGACCATACAGTTACAGCTGGAACTTTGGTGACGGAACGACTGGCGCAGGATCCTCTACAAGTCACTCGTACCTACTCCCAGGAACCTACACCGTAACCCTTACCGTCGTTGACGCAAACGGCCTGACAACTACCGCTTCAACCACTGTAACTGTCGCAATATCTGTAGGACTATGACCACGCCAGCAAGGGAGAACACCAATTTTCCCCAATTTTTTCGGAGAGTTATCGGTCTGAGGATTGATTAATGGAACAGTTTAGAAGAAACGCGGCTAAGTCAAACGGTCATCGTAGCCGTTTCCTCCACCGTCTGTCCGTGTCTCTTTTCGCAGGCGTTGTTCTCTTGACAATAAGCGCCTTCTTCGGATACCCTATGTCCTTTACTGGAGGATCAACCTCTTGTCTATTTGTCGCATCCGAGTATCAGTGTGTCGTCACCAATCCAATGCTAATCTTCTGGGACTATGTCTTCTGGGCCATGACGACACTTGGACTCCTTTCTGTTCTCAACGTAGCTCTAACTCGGTCCTCTTCTGGTTAGAGAAAGGTGTCGTCCACCCGAACTGGATGAGCCTTTGTTCGAAATTGTGAAGCAGGAGAGTCTTCTAATGGTTAGGTTAGTTGACTGATTAGCTGGCGCCCAGGGCGGGATTCGAACCCGCCGTGCGCTCGACTGCTCTTCGAGTGTCGCACGGGTGACAGCCGTGCATACTCTCGGCCGGCTCCCGCAAGCCGTGGACCGGGCTATACTACCTTAGCGCGTCCGGGTTTAACGGACGGGGCGCGAGCCCGGATACTGATTTCCTGGGCAATCACGCTACCCGACAGCGTGCAAGCTTAAACCTTCCCAATATTCCGGGAAGAGAACTGAAACTTACTATGGCTGAATCAGAAAGGTTTCATCAAGAATAACTTGACACTTCAATCTGGGATGTGCAAGGCAAGACGTTCATGGCGAACCCGGCTCCAGCACTGCCATCGATCGGCGGTCTCAGCGCTACTCTCGTAACTTTCCTCGTCCTCTTCATCATCTATCTCCTGGTCATCGGGTTTGTGCTCTGGCTCGCTGGAGAAATAGTGGTCGGGCGGCGAGTAACTTTCGGAGAGGCTTTGGGAATAGCAAGTGTCGGAACATTCCTGGTTGGGGCTTCGATCGCGTTCCTCGGAACAATAGGCATCCTTCTCGGACTGCTAATTTTCCTGTTGCTGGTGAAACACTACTTCAGGACCGGATGGTTGGGTGCGATAGGGACGTCTATAATGACGGTCGTCGTGGGGATTGTGATAATCTTCATTCTCGGAGCTCTAGCTCTGGGAGCTCTCTTTGCACTGCCAAGTATACCCGGATTCTAGATTAACCGGAACGTTTCTTTGATTGAAAAGAATCGAAGGAGCAATAGGCTCCTTCGTTGGATTTTTGGGAAGTGTCAATGCCCCAGCAGGTTTAGGGCTAGGCTTCCTCTGGTTGAGTAGTCGTCTCTTCCTGCTCTGAAGAACAGCCGCAACTGTCGCACATGGTTCTTCTAAGCCCCGGACCCCCGGCCGTCTCTAATAAATGTACAGTATTGAACAGGCAGCCCCCATCAACTTCGAGATGTCTAGGCTATCGTTTGCAACCAGTCGACTAGAGAGACTAGAGCTTCATGCATTGAATCCGTGCTGCCTGTTTTGGCATCCGGGGTCTTGAAACTATGGTCCCCGTTCTGTATCCAATGGATCTGGGCGTTTGATCCTATCTTTGAAACGACCATTTCCAAAAGGTCACGTCTAGCAAAATTATCCCTCGTTCCCGACACGAACAACATCGGCTTCTTGATCTGGTAGAGATGCTCATCTCTCAATTGATCAGGCTTTCCTATCGGGTGCAGAGGATATCCAAGGAAGAACAGCCCGTTCACGTCTTCTCCGTTGGCCGCTATCTGGGACGCGATTCTTCCTCCCATGGATTTTCCTCCGATGAGCATTCGATCAGGCTTGTGCATGCCGTTCTTTGCTTGTTCAACGACCGTACGATAGCTTCCCTCCAGGATCTCTCTTCTGTCGGGGACTCTCCTTCGTGCTTCCATGTATGGAAAGTTGAACTTGACAGTCAGGAAGCCTTGCTTTGCGAGTTCTGTGTGGAAATATCGTATGAACGGGGTGTGCATCGGCCCCCCGGCGCCGTGGGCAATGATGAGACATGTTGATGGATCACGAAACTTGGAGGGTAGACCATATACTATGCTCGTTTCGCCGCCTTTTGCCAGCTTGATCTTGGTCTCTTCTAGTCTGTATGAATCTGAGGGGTCTTGCAATGTCTTCGCGCCCCATGATTCTGATCCGTGTCGGTGCTAGAGATCTGGGCTGCCCACGAAGATCGCCAGGTATCGTAGGGGTTCGAGGCCTTCCCTGATCGAGCTGTGAACTGTGCCTGGGGGAACTACCACCATTGTCCCGGGTTTGACCCGGACCTCTTTTCCACCGACGCGGGCCAGTCCTTTGCCTTCGATGTAGAAGATTGTTTCTTCAACGTCGTGAGTGTGTGTCGGAACAATTCCGGTAAGTTCGACGTAACGTACTGCAAGCGAATGGCCTCGGTCGGCTCGCGAGAGATACCATCGCGTGAAATCGCCTTCCCTCTCGGGTACTACCTCGGAGAGATGCTTGACGATCATGCCCAGCACCGGTATCGGAAGAACTCCACTCTAATGTTTAAGCTAGTGCATGCTGGCGGGAGCAGGAATCTCGGGGTGTCCAGTGTTGATCCTTCCTTGGTTCTCCAGGTATTTTCTTGTTTCTTGCGCTAGCCATTCGAAGTTTTCATACGGGTTCACCGGGACCTTGTATCGTTCCATGAGATGTTTGACGAGAGGTTCGAATCTCTGCCAGTCAAACACGAGCAGATAGCGTAGAGAGTGAATGGCGATTGTGAAGTCTATTATTCCCTCTCTGACAAGCTCGCCGATTAGCTCGTAGATGTAGCCGAAGTTTCGGGCTTCGAAATCTTCGAGACTGTCATCGAATCCTTCCCAGTTGATCTGGCTGTACTTCTTTATCGCGTCGTGCATGTTCTTCCTCCGACGGGCGAAGGATTCTTCCGTGATAATTTCCAGAACTGAAAATGACATGTTGGCCTTGGTTTCAAAATTCGCTGTTTTGATTAGCCTAGCGTTCTGTCTGAGCTGGAAAATCACGAA
>VBBB01000056.1 GCA_005882955.1 Candidatus Bathyarchaeota archaeon
GACCCTGATACGTCGAAGGCGAGCTACAAGAACGGAGTTCTGGAACTGGTCCTCACACGCAAGAGCCCTGGGAGCAAACCTAAACAGATAAGGATCGATTAGGCTGCTTTTTTTTCCTCAGCCTGCCGCTTCTTTTTCCGAGTACGGATTACCTGTTATTAACAGGTTGAAGCCGCCAACCGTAGCATATGGCTGCCGATGAGTTGAAGATCAGCACCGGGGAACACAAAAACCGAATCGCCAAGATTCAGAACACGCTTCGAAAAAATAGCATAGAAGCTCTCTATCTGACCAACTCGACGAGAATCCTATACTCCACAGGCTTCGCGCATATTTCGACAGAACGCCCACTTGCGGCGGTAATTCCCAATGAGAAGCCGCCCTTCTTCATGGCCCCACACTTAGAGTATGACCACATTCGGGAGGAATGCCCGCTAGCCGACGAGGTCCTGACCTATCCTGACTATCCCGGGAAAATACATCCTATGCGGGTCTTTGCCAAGTTCTTGGCTCAGAAAGCACTTGCTTCTTCCAGAATTGCTACAGACTCCGCTGAGGGAGCGGCCGGAGGCTATGGGTATCGAGGACCTTCATTGCAGGATCTAATGGGTCGGGCGAAGTTCATTGATGGACGAGACATTGTGGACAAATTGCGGCTCATTAAATCTAGACAGGAAATACGGCTCCTTCGAGAAAGCGCGAAATGGTCTGAGGTAGCACACGAGATCTTGCTCGAAAATACTCACACTGGTCTTCACGATTCCTTGGTCGCCGTGAAATCCAGCTACGATGCACTCGCCAGAATGCTGAAGAAACTCGGACAATCCTACGTCCAATTGAAAATAGCCCTCTCTCCAGTAGTCGTTGGCTTCCGCGGACAGGTCGGTGCCAACTCCGCGATTCCTCATGCAGTCTACACCAGGAACAAGATTCGGAGAGGAGACGTTCTTGTTACAGAAGCCGGAGTCGAAGTGGGGGGCTACACGAGCGAGCTTGAACGAACCGTGATTGTTGGAAAACCCAGCTCTAGAGCCAAGCGTTGCTTTGAAGCAATGCTGAAAGCCCAAGACGCCGCTCTCAAAGAATTTCGTCCAGGAATAAGGTGCAGCAGAATAGACCAAGCGGCTAGAAAATCTATTGAAGACTCCGGGCTCATTGACGGCCATAGACATCACACGGGGCACGGAATAGGTTTAGACGGTCACGAACCACCATGGCTTGATCCGGGGGACGGCACAGTCATTCGCGAAGGAATGGTGTTCTCCTGTGAACCAGGTCTCTACTTTCCGGGCTATGCGGGATTCAGACACTCCGACACAGTTGTTATTACGAAGAGAGGAATGGACTTTGTTACCCATTACCGACGCGAACTAGAGGAGCTCACGATCTAGTACAGACGCGTTGTTTTTCACGCCTTGAACCATTGAAACACAAGATAACGGATCTTTCCAGACTTCGTGTCGGGAATCGCAATTATGAAGTGTTTTCTTACCGTGGTGGCCAGTCTTCCCGCTCGGACCACCTCGAACGGGCCCATTACTGATTCAGGAGTCTCGACAGATACAATGAATGGGGCATGATCTATTCCCGGACCGTGTTCGTAGACGGCGAAGTCAGCTCCGAACTTTATTCCCGGAGTTACGACGTAGCCTTTCTCCCTCAAGTCCTTGTAGACTTGGTAGGCGGCGCTGAAGCCTCGGTAAGTTTCCTTAGCAGCCTTCAGCAAGACGCTCCTTCCGACAGGTTTCTTGCTGCGCCCATCGATAACGCCTATTCTCTTGTGTTCGAGAAGGTAAAGTCCTTCCATTAGATCTAGGAGAAGTGGGACTTCAAAGTCCTGGTCAGGTTTTGGCTTGGGAATACCTACCGGTTTCCCGAAGAATCCTGATCTGTATATGCCGAGTCCTGACTTGTAGTCCCAGACTATTAGCCTCGTCCCGATGAGTTCGGCTTGATCCTGAGCCGAAGGAGTCTTCATGGCCTCACTAGGCGGTGAGGGCGATGACTCTGATAAGGTCCACAACATCCACCCCGAGATCAGCCATGTTCTCCATATGTGCACTGAGATCTCTAATCAACAGGAGTGTGCGCAGGGGAATCTTCTCGTCAAGAACTTCTAGGTCTAGCGACCGATAAGCGGTGTCCACCTTCCTCTCGGTCTCTTCAACGCCCTTGGAGAGCTCCATAGCCTTCGTTGGATTGAATCCGAGAGACATCATGGTTTCGCGAATCTTGGACATTTCTTCCAGAACTAGTCCGATGAGTTCGGAGAGGCGTTTTGTATACCTCTTGTCTACCTTCCAGCTACGGTCGATTACGGCGGTCAGTCGGTAACCTATCCCCTGAGCGTAGTCGGCTACCTCACCTACCCGGAAGATGAGTCGGATGAAATCTTCACGGTTGCTTAGCAAAGCGCCGAATGATGCGACCTCTTCCAGAAGCTTCTTCTTGGTGCCTTCGAAATCATCCAGGATCTTTACCATGTTCTGATAGTGGTCCTTTGCGTCCTTGCCCTTTCCTTCGCCAACGCTGTCGGTCATCAGGGCAAGCTCACGTGTTATCTCGACTACGTTTCTCGTCTGATCCCGACATATGTCGAGGATTCTACGTCTTATGCTAGCTTCGGTTTCAACTGGAAAGGTCAACATCGACACCGGGTGGGACTAATGCAAGGAACAGGCGACATTCCCATAAAAACTAGTTGCAGTGAGCCTAGCGAGTTTTCGTGGGGAATCCGGTATTGACAATCGAGTCGATTGTCGGTTTCAGCTCCTTGACTTTGACTCTTATCTGGTTCCACGAGTCTCGGTCTCGAAGAGTAACAGTATCGTCCTTCAGGGTGTCGTAGTCGACCGTGATTCCGAGGGGTATACCGGCTTCATCAGCCCGGGCATACCTTCGCCCTATGGACCCAGCATCATCATACTCGACCCGTAGACCGCCCTCGCGGAGGCTTCGATGGACACTCTGGGCCTTTTCCACGAGTCCATCCTTGTTGACTAGAGGGTAGACCGCAGCTTGGATCGGGGCGATCCCGAAGGGTAAGCTCAGAATCAGTCTTTCGTCCTTCATCCTGAGATTATGTTCTAGGGTCGAGTAGACTAGTCTCTCTACCCCAAAACTGGGCTCTATGACGTGAGGAAGGAATTTTGCTCCGGTTTCTTTGATCGTCTCCTCCTTTGTATCGAAGAGTTCGATTGGAATGTCATGCGCCTCAATTCTGATTGAATCACCGGTTTTTTTTCCTTGTAGGATTCGGGGTAAGTCCTCCTTTCCTAGGAGGCTGATAATTCTGCCCGCGTCTTTTCCGAATTTTTGGCGTATCTTTTCATGGCTCGGCCTAATCGTACGGATTGTCTTTTCGACAGGCGAGTCATACGCTTTGAAAACTCGCAGGTCGATTCCTGTGGCCTGCATGTGACTGCGAAGGTCGTAGTCGGTCCGGTAGGCGAACCCGGCCACTTCTACCCAATCCCACCTGTCAAGCTTCACTTCATGATCGAAAGTCTGAGCCGAATAATGCGCCCTCTCCGTAGATAGTTTCTCAAAGAATCGTTGATTGTGTTGGTCGATCCCTAGCTTTGCCAAGAACCTCGTGGACTGGGCCATGAAATACGCCATCCACGGAGATTTGACAAGTCGTTTTTCAAGAGCTTCAGCCGTTGTGATTCTAGTAGTTTCGTTTTTTCCTTTCCTTCTCGTATCCTCTGTTACGATGAAGAGTTTGTCATCCTTCACTTCCTCAAGGTAGGGACATTCTGGTGTTTCAGGATCGAAGAAAATTTCGAAATCCATTATGGTGAACTCACGAAGTCTTATGGGTCCTTGGCGGGGCGAAATTTCGTTTCGCAACACTGTCCCGACCTGAGCAATGCCCAAGGGGAATCTTTCCCTCATCACTTCGAGTACTCGGTGGAAGTCAACGAATATTCCCTGCGCTGCCTCGGGTCGAGTGTAAGCGGGATCTTCTCCATACGGGCCGATGTTTGTCTTGAACATGGTGACGAAGTATTGAGGCGCCCCGAGGATTCCTCCGCACTCAGGACATTTTGCCTGTTTCAGGAGGATAGTTAGTTGTTCTAGGTCCAGACCTTCGGTCTCGGTCCCTGTGTTTTCTTTGATCAATTGATCGGCTCTGAATCTTCGATGACAGTTAGTGCACTCCGTCATCGGATCTTTGAAATTCTTGATGTGTCCGGAGGCTTCAAGGACTCGTTGCGGGGTTATGATTGGGGTTGATATCTCGACGAATCCATGCCGCCTGAGGAAAAACTCTCTCCATGTATCCTCGATTTCCCGCTTCAGACCGGTTCCCATGGGGCCTAGGTCGATGAAGCCGCTTACGCCCCCGTATATTTCGAAGGAGCCCCAGAAGAAGCCTCTTCGCCTAGCGAGTTCAGAGAGCAACCTATGTTTGTCTCGTAACTGGGGGGTCGGCTCATCCAAACTATTAGTCGTCGTTGAACCGTTCAAGAATCAGTATAATGTTTTACCCGAGAAGCGATAAGGTGGAGGTTGAAAGCACAGTCCTGTTCCTATCTGGCCTTCACGTGCTTGACGATGGGCGGTCTAACCTTCCTGAGAATCCTGTAGCCGCAGAAGGGGCATTTGATCTCTGGCGTCATCGCCAATTGGTCTGCTGTAAGCCTAGATCCGCAATTGATGCATTCGTAGAACAATCCGCCAGGATTTCTCTGCCGGGCAGATGGTTCTTGTAAGGCGGCTTCCGTTGATGCTTCTTCAGGACCCGCTTCCATCTAGATTACGGCCTTCTCGGGTCTTGGGTTCGAGTTAAGGATTTTGCGGGTGAGGTCCTGACTCCGCCAGGTCTCGTTTTTTCACTTGCGGGCTTCGTTCTCGTTTTCTCTTCGACTTTTTCCTCGTCTGGTTGTCTTCTCACTATGTAAAAGCCTAGAACGATTATTGCGGCGACAACGCCTATCGCTGCTGGGATCAGAATCTGCAGGTTGCTCTGAAGGATTGTTACTTGGAGCGTTTGGCTAGCCAACGGTCCCTCGTATTCTGGGGAGGAAAACGTGAGAGTGTATGAGCCAATAGTCGAAGGCGCTTTGAATGATAGTTGTAGAGTTTGGCTTTGTCCCGGGCCGATAGTAACTGTTCCTGTCGCTAACGGCTTCGGCGTAAGGTCGTTGCCCTGAAGTATGAGATTGACCGTGATCACTTCC
>VBBB01000163.1:0-467 GCA_005882955.1 Candidatus Bathyarchaeota archaeon
TCTACGAACTTGGAAACATGGTCCGGATGGGCAACAACCACCTCGTCCGCACCGTACTTTCTCAGAAGCGACGACTCCAGCTTCCGCAGCCCATAAGGAGCCTTCTCCGCCACCCCGTCAAAGTGTCGGACTGAAGGGGCTAGAAAGTCAAAGACGAACCGGGGAACTTTCTCAGCCGGAGCGCAGCTGAAGAAGGGGAGTAGTGGTATGCCCCAGTACTCGCTCATCTGAGTCGAATCGGCAGTAAGAACAATCCTAGTCAATCACGTCCACCCTCCATCATCCGGCAAGATTTTTCGAAGTCTTGCTCCTAAAACATTGTATTCTCGGGTCGCTGCGTATTTTAACCTAGTGGACGCTTTTCCACGAAAACGATCCCATCCGTTCCCAAGCACGCCCTTGTCAGTCCGATCTCCGACTCACTTCTATCCTAACTCTCTCCTAAGGATCCATTGAAGACGAGTGAG
>VBBB01000163.1:516-2008 GCA_005882955.1 Candidatus Bathyarchaeota archaeon
AAAGTGACAAATCACAATCAGGAAATACTGGTAAGATCGTCTCATCGAAAACCTCGTTAATCGTGGCAAGCACCGTTATCATACCAGCGCAAGCTTGGGACGGAGGAGACCAATTCTGGGCATCGAAAACCCAGCAATCCGTGATGCCGGAGTCCGTAATTATTCGAGAAATGGTTGCAGTTGTGATTTCATGTGAGCAATCGTACACGTGCAGAATAAAGCCTCAGACGGCTCTTGGGTCCGTTGGAAATATGTTTTGACGGAATCAGAGAATATCGAAAACCCTCTACGACACCTCTCAACTACGTTCAGTCTTGCGCTGTTGATGATGATAGTGATCACAGTCTCGCCCATAGCCCTAGTCAAGGCTCCAACCTCCGGCACCCTAGCATTCACAACTAGCGGACTAGCGGGAACCGCCGGAATCACGTGTCCAAACTCCAACGGCAACTGTTACAACAACGCCGCCGAGCCAGCAATCCGAGCCGACGCGGCAGGCAACTTCTACGGATCCTCTGAGAACGGACTCACAGGCGGAACCGACGCCTGGAGATCCACAGACGGCGGCTTGCACTACCTTACCCTAGTCTCACCGAACAGTGCCTCCGCAGCCAGCAACCAGTTCTCTCCAGCAGGAGGAGACACAGACCTCGCCGTCGCTTCCCAAACCAACCTCAACGGACTCTACAACGTATACGTAACAAGCCTAGCTCTGACAAACGTCTACGTTAGCACCAGCAGTGACGGAGGCAACACATGGCTCCTAAATCCGACAGGAGCCTCGGTGCCCGGCGACGATAGACCATGGATCGCCGCTGAAGGATCAAGCAAGGTCTGCGTATCCTATCACAGCATAACCGCGACAAACGACATCTTCGTCACTTGTAGCAACGACGCAGGACTCACATTCGCACAGACAGGAAACGCCTTTGACGCAAATCATCTCTGGCTCGCAGGCTTCCAGAACGCAATAGGCAACCTCGCAATCGACCCCGCCAACCACTACATCTACCAGTCTTTGAGCGGCGTCGCCACAGCCGCCGAGACGACATGCACAAACTGTGGACTCCACGCCGTCTGGCTGGCTGTCTCCACCGATGGAGGCTTGACCTTCACAGACCACGCCGTCTACATCAATCCGAGCACCAGTATCTCCTACGGTCACCAGTTCGTCAACGTCAGCGTCGACAACGCAGGCAACATCTACATCATCTTCACCGACGACCACAACCTCTACTACAGTTTCTCCACAGACCATGGAACCACATGGTCGTCCCCGACTCAAGTCAACAAGACGCCCTCTAACACGGCAATATTTCCATGGAGCACCGCAGGTGGAGCGGGCAAGCTGGACATCGTATGGTATGGCACCTCATACTACGACGGGAAAAACACGCCTGATAACTATCCCATGTCAGCAGCATGGTACGTCTACTTCGCCCAGAACCTGCAAGCCACAACAAACCCCGCCAACTTTACACAAGTCGCCGCC
>VBBB01000096.1:0-1540 GCA_005882955.1 Candidatus Bathyarchaeota archaeon
TACTCATACTTCAACACCGTAAAACCCAGCCTGATACGAGTCGAGGCGGACGAGCTGACTTACAACTTCCACATCGCGATGAGATATGAACTGGAGAAGAAGATGTTGCAGGGCACAGTCCAAGTGTCAGAACTCCCCTCTGTCTGGAATGATATGATCGAAGAATATCTAGGAAAGAGACCACCGGACGACGCTCAAGGTGTCCTGCAGGATGTCCACTGGAGCTGGGGACAATACGCCAACTTCCCGGGCTACTCTCTCGGAAACGTGATAGCAGGAATGCTCTGGAATACTCTAACAAAGAAACAGTTGCTCCCTATCAGAGGAGACAAGAGCATCCCAGCACTCAAGGGATGGCTGGCGGAGAACGTCCACAAACCCGGAGCTACATATCCACCTAAGGAGCTACTCAATCGAGTCTTCGGCCACGGGTACGACCCGGCGGGGCTAGTAAGCTATCTCGAAAACAAGTATCTCGCAGCGAACTGAACCCTCAACCTTTCCGCTTAGAATCGTTCTGGAGGTTTATGCCATACCATTTTCGCAACAACCTATCGAACTCTCCCCGACCCTTGACAGGCCGCTCAACCCGCCTGCCTTTCCTCGTAACAATGAGCTTCGAATCTGTCAGAGTCACTCTTCCATCCCGAGTCAGCATCGTACACACTCGGCCTTTCTTGAAATGCGAGTTCGGAGAAGTCTGCTGATAGCGAGATCTACGGACAAAATCCCCGAGACTTCGCGATCGAAGACTGAACAAGTATTGAGGCTCCCAGATATTCTTCTCGCCATCCCATCTCGACAGCAACCTCCCTCGAGCTATGCGAGTGATACGGTAGACCCTTCTATTGTCAGTTTGTGGAGCCTCAAAATC
Organism: Candidatus Bathyarchaeota archaeon; assembly: GCA_005882955.1. GTDB lineage: Archaea > Thermoproteota > Bathyarchaeia > 40CM-2-53-6 > 40CM-2-53-6 > 40CM-2-53-6. Next base: position 875 of record VBBB01000096.1, read on the forward strand.
CAGGCGTTTTGGTTCTGTGAACGAGTCTCCGAAACCAACATCGGCCAACCAGCGATCCTTCATCGTGACCATCAGAGTCATGTGATCAAACTCTGGAGTGAAACCACCATTCTTCCGGGCGACTCGTGCAGAAAGCATGCGCACCTTGAAGCCCAAGCTCGTGAGTAGCGCTGCAAAGGATCCGTTGAGCTCGTAGCAAAAACCTCCATGTCTGTGAGTAATGATCTTCTCGAAGAACGCGTCCTTGCTGAGAATTATCGGGCGTCCCAAGTGAATGTCAAGATTCTCAAACGGGATCGAAAGCAAGTGCTTCTTGTGAAGGCTACGGAGACCCTCCACGCTCGGCCGAGTCGGCCCACGATATCCTATTCGGGCTAGGTATGGACCGGCCAGGTTGGCAATATGACGAGTTTTCAGTAAAACCTACGACCCGGCCCGGATCGACTACGGCACAAGCATCAATGGGCCTTTGACCTAAGCTAGCTGCAGCATTCTCTCGATAGAAAGTCTAGCTCTGTCAGCGGTCTCTTTTGGAACCTTGACCTCGAACACCATGTCCCTCAGCGACCGGTAGACCTTCTCTAGAGTTATCGTCTTCATGTACTGGCAGACCGCGTCCTCCTTCACTGGCAGGAACGTCTTGTCTGGATTCTCTTTCTTCATTCG
>VBBB01000096.1:1583-3026 GCA_005882955.1 Candidatus Bathyarchaeota archaeon
GTACCATTCCTTCCGTAGAGTAGATCTGTGTCATTGGTAGGTTGAAGTCGCCTTTCTCGGAGAAGTAGAGGAATTGTGTGACACACCCGCATTCTGGGTGGACCAGGAATTCCGCGTCCCGGTGTTCTTCGAGCTTCCGGTTAATGACATCTGGTGTGATGCCTGCGTGAACATGGCACTCTCCCGGCCAGACCTCCATCTTCCGCTGTGTCTTCTCCATAACATAGGCTCCAAGAAACATGTCTGGCAGGAAGAGAATCTCTCGGTCCCGAGGAATACTGTTTACCACCTTTACCGCGTTGCCGGAGGTGCAGGCGTAGTCGCTCTCTGCCTTTACCTCGGCGGTCGTGTTAACGTATGAGACGACGACAGCGTTCGGATGCTCCTTCTTCCAAGCCCGCAATTTGTCAGCGTCAATAGTTGCAGCTAGGGAACAGCCTGCTCCAAGGTCCGGGAGTAGGACCTGCTTCTGAGGAGAGATTATGGAGGCAGTCTCGGCCATGAAATGGACCCCGCAAAACACGATCACATCAGCTTCGGTCCGGGCCGCAACCTGAGACAATCCGAGAGAGTCGCCAACATAATCGGCGATGTCCTGGACCTCCGGGACCTGATAGTTGTGCGATAGTATGATCGCGTTCCGCTCACGCTTGAGCCTCATGACTTCCGCTACAAGATCCTTCCTGAAGCTAGGCTGGAGTGTGGCGGGCATTAGTTCCGACCTCTAATTGAGAGGAGGCTAATCCTCGGTTAAAATGTTGCTTCGAAGTGCCTCCCTCCAAGAGACTTTGTTAGGGTCCGAGTAACAACATTGTTTTCCTCGACGGTTACGATACTATTCTTGGGTTCCTGAGATTCCAGAATAGCTGATGGATGAATTGAATCCCTCTACTGGATCCCGAGATGCGACGTGCATGCGTACAAAGCGGACGGCTGGGAGAGAGATGGTCCATCGATGAAGTTCAGCTGGCATGATGTGGCTGAAGACGTTGAGAAGCATGCTCACAAACTTGCCGAGGACATTTTCGCGCTCGAGCCGGATGTAACAGAAGAGGTTGATCTCAAGGCATTATTCGAACGCATTCTTGGGAAAGAGGACTGGACAGACAAGCTAGCCGCACGGCTTGGACAGCTCAAAGGGCTCTTCCACCGACCTCAGAAAGACACTGAGCTCCCTGAGGATCTCAATCAACTTATTCCCGACATGCGGGACGTGGAGCGCGCTTACGTGGACATAACAAGCGGATACAAGGACTTCATCAAAGCCGTCTGGGTCGCGCAGCACGAGCGCCAATGGCGCGAGGAAACAGGAGTCTAGTACATTGGAGATTGTAGCCGGGCTATCTGCGACGATACACGATCAATGTACTCCTTCAACCTCGACAGCATAGTCTTAGCAGTGATTACCCCGAGAACCTTGTGATCTGAGATAACAAGGACCCG
>VBBB01000057.1 GCA_005882955.1 Candidatus Bathyarchaeota archaeon
AATAATCGCCGCCGTCCTCAGCTTCGCACTATCCTTCATCGGGCCGTTCCTCTTCCTTTACGGAGCAGCACAGCTATCCACAGGTCTGGCAGAACAATTTCACAAGAAATTCTCCCGCATCTCTAGATGGATTATCGGGGATGTTGCAGCCCTCGCATCAAAGAGTGTCTTCAGAAACCCTCGAAGGGTCGCGGCCCTCGTATTCATAGTCGCCCTCATCGTCGGATACTCCATCTGGGTGATCGGCGACCTTGCCAGCCAGCAAGACTACAACTATCGACAGGCAGAAGTAGCGGTAGGATCAGACATCCGCCTCTCAGGAATAAGCTCGATAGCAAACGCGACAATGATAGCAGACCAACTTCGAGGCTGGGGTAACATTACAGGAGCGACGGCCGAGTCCGATTTCTCTGGGACAGCTACAGCGGGTGGGATTCAGATCAAGGCCATAGATCCGCTCACGTGGAGACAGGGCGCATACTACGAGCCGGGTTGGTTCACAGGAGATGTTAACGCGGTATTCGCGACCATGATGGGCAATAATCACACAATGGTCTTGGATCGTGGCGTCGCCTCATACTATTCCTTCGGCATCGGGACAACAATCGTCCTCAACTACGGATCAATAAACGCGTCTGTGATCAGCTATTTCGGTCCTGACTACTCCCAATCATCGGGAGGACCCTTTGGTCGTTCCTTCTCACCTGAGGGCTGGTCATTCGTACCGGTCGGGCTCATAAGACCAAACGCCACTCTATTCAATCCAACCAACATTGTACTAGCCAAAGCGTCTCCAAACGTCTCCCTCACACAACTCGCTCTCTCCTTACAGTCCGCTTATCCCAGTCTCACAATAACAACAGCCCAAGTTGCCACGCAAGGAGTCCCTGGAGTCATAAATGTCGGCACGCAGAATGTGCTCCGGCTCGGAACGGCCTTCGCAGCCCTCGCGGCAAGCATAGGCGTCGGTACCATCGCTTATACCGGCTATCGAGAAAGGGAGAAGGAGATCACCATGGTATCAGTCCGGGGGTTGTCCTATAGACAGCTGGCCGGCCTTCTCATCACCGAATTCCTACCACTAGTAATCTTCGCTCTAGTCCTAGCTACAATTGTTGGGCTCATCGTAGTCTGGGGAGACGCCCTCGGACAGAACTCCCTAAACCAGAACTACCTTCAAATCCTCGCGGCCCGACGAGTAGTCTTTCCACTCTGGGCCTCTGCAAATATTCTCGTCATCGTCGCACTCGTGCTGATCGGAGTCTTCTTACCTGCACTGACGGCTGCGCGCAAAGACCTTTCAAAGATGAGCAGAACGGTGAGATTCGCTTGACATCTGTCGAAGTGACGATCAACTCACTAGTAAAGGCCTACAAGCTTGGTCGAATTGAAGTCCAAGCGTTGCGGGGGCTCAGTCTCAAGGTCGAAGCAGGGAGAATGGTTTCAATCATAGGTCCCAGTGGCAGTGGAAAAACCACGCTTCTCAACATACTCGGTGGACTCGACCGAGCGACCGCCGGCACCGTAACGGTCGGCGACACAACACTCACCGAACTCGCCCCATCAGAGCTAGTAGGCTATCGCCGAGATGTCGTTGGTCACATCTTCCAGGCCCTAAACCTGATCCCAACACTGACAACGGAAGAGAATGTTGAGCTGCCCATGATGGCTGCAGGAGTCCCGAGATCGTCACGCTTGTCAAGGACAAAGGAGCTTCTCAGTATTGTTGGACTCTCCGACCGGCAGGATCACAAACCTGATGAGCTGAGTGGTGGAGAGCAGCAGAGAGTAGCCATTGCAGCAGCCCTCGCAAACGACCCGCCCCTGCTCCTCGCCGACGAGCCCACAGGCGAGTTGGACAGCGTCAACGCAAGAATGGTTACTGACTTCCTTGTCAAAGTAAACCGGGGACTAGGGAAGACCGTGATCATGGTGACACATGATCAGAACGTTGCTCGCGTGGCAGACAACATAATGCGAATAGAGGATGGAACCATCAAAGCCTCCCTGACACCTAGCCAGATAGCAAGTCCCGAAGTATCGACATCGTACCTAGACCAGTTGAGGAAGCGCGTCGTTGAACTTGAGGCTCAGATGAAGCAGCTCGACGAGGATTTCAAAGCAGGACGAATCAACGGGGACGAATATGCGGAACACCGCGTCCGGCTGAAACAGATACGCGCTGGTATTCAGGACGAGTTACAGCGACAAGGCGTAGTCGGCTAGAACCATCAGACGGATTTCTGTTATCAAGAAGTTGGGCCAGGTTCAGTATTTTCTGACGAAACCGTCAACTGGATGCGCAAAGTCCAGGTATGGCTGAAGTTCCAAGTGGAACAATTCTCCCGGAGGCGTCTTCTCGAACATTTCAGTCTGCTTCTGGACGAGGTCACTTACCAGTAGTACTCGTTTCTTGATGTAGTCGCTTTCATCAGCGGCCGGGAGCGGACCGAATACTTGGGGAGCGACTAGGCTGACGGCGGCATACATTGACCATGCAAGGTCTCGAATCTCCCATTGAGCGTCAGGGGCGCATCTCAGATTGAAAAAATGGATTAGCTGTCGGGGACTCATGCTCATCACGATGTTCGTCGTGGCTGCGTTGGGACGAAGGTATCTGCCGTCTTCGGCTTTGATTCCCTTGGCGACTAGTCCTTCCTCTGCCTGGCGGGTCAGGTCCATTACGTCGGAAAAGGTCAGATCGAGTTTCTGTCCATGTATTTCGACTGGGACTTTCAGATCTTCGGGGATTCCTGACGGTTTCAGGTATCCATAGCTCCGGGTTATCTTCACATAACGTTGTGATTGTTGAGAGAAACTAGCAATTCTATGACGTACAATCTGGTGGCTTGCGGCTCGGCTGACACCTTGTAGGTCGAAAGTGAAGCTTCCATGCCGTAATAGATCGTTCTGCCCCATTTTGACACCTTCCCTCTCGAGATTGGAGATGAGGCTTGGATAGTTGGTGTAACTGAACAGGATGACCTTGCTTGTCATAGCGTTCAACTCTTAACCGTCGCAGCCAACGTAGAGGCTATGTTTGGTGCGGCTGTGATTAGCGTCGCTACGAGTTCCCTGCTGAGGGGTGGCGGGTTTTTCGCACGCGCGAGCTCCACCAAGACCCTGAGGTTGGTCGTCACGATCCATTTCTCCTCGTCGACCTGGCTTGTCTCGAAGAACTTTGACGAGTCAAGGAGGGAGAGAATGTCTTTCTCGCTAGCATCCACGAGCCACGTGATGCTGTTGTGTTCCAGAATATCGTAGTGTCCCAGTTCCAGGGATCTTCTCAATAGCCCCGTTATCCGTTCCTCGTCGAAGACCTTCTCTCCCTCCAGTGCCTTGTCGGGTGAGGTATGAGCGAACAACTGGTAGCCCGGGTGGGGTGAGTAGCATGAGCGCATAGCGGCCGCGCATACCCTTTCCAGGTCCGGTTCGAAGCCTACGAGCTGGACTCGCACCTTGGAGAAGCGCCTATCAATGAATGGGGTGTTCAGCCCCCTAAAAAACTACTGAGCACGCGGACGAACATATTCTCTTACTGACAAAGGGGTCTGTGCCTTCTAGCTGTTGCTTCCGGAGACACCACGCTTAGCTATTCGATTAGCTTAGTTCGAGAATGCTGGTTAGAGGAGGCTCTAAACGATGGCCGCAGACGAGGCTCAGAGTGAGGCTCAAGAGGATTCGCTACCTGAGGCCACGATAGAACCGTTTCTTGACATGCGGGACCCTACTTTCAGGCGCATTCTGCGAGCGGCGACGAGCAAGTTCAACCAGATGATCTGTCCTCTTATGGCCTCCGTCTGCGTCCGTGATCTCTGCATGTTCTGGAACGACCACTCAAAGTCCTGCTACATTGTTGATACTTTGAAGACGAATCTCTATCATACCATCTGTCCGAAGTGCGGTTCGACGAACATCCAGCTCTCCACACGCGAAGGACGCACGGGGAAGACGAAGAGTTTCAGATGTGATACTTGCAACAATGAATGGAGCTCTGTACACTAGACGGTCTCTAGCTCACGGCTGGGCATAGCAATCAATTCCTCTTCCTTCTCCTCTTCCAGCCTCGTCTTGATTCGTTTCAGCCGGAAAAAGTCCTCCCTCGCCCTCTCTTGTAGACTCATTTCGATGTAGCGTATCGTGTTCAGAATCCTCGGAATGACAATGTACTCGAGGCTATTGACCCGTCTCTTGGTAGCAGCTATCGCCTCAGCCAATCTACGAATCGCCTCTTCCGCGGCCGACAATTCTACTACGTTTTTCACCGCCTCGGTCATCAACGCCACTGCCTCGTCCAGCTTCGCTGAAGTCCCTATCATCGAGTAGGGGTAGCCTTCCAATGGTCTCAGCTGAACCTCCACGTCTGGAATCGAGACCCCGATAACGTTCCTCGTTGACGCGTCCACATCAAACCTGTCCTGCGCTGTCAGCGAAGTCTCCTCCAGCCTTGTCGATCCCATCAACATCTGAGCCTCGGCAAACCGGAGATACGTCCTGTTCAGAATGTCCTGAGTCTTGGCCCTCAACGCCGTTATTTCCCGGGCGAACTGGAAGAACTCGATCATCAACGCGTCCAGCTTCTCCCGGAGAAGGTCCTGGCCTCTCTGAGCGATGTTCCGCCTCTTCCGGAGAGCAATAAGCTCCATCCGAGTCGGACGAGCGCCAGGCAGAATATCTGGCATTTTCTAGTTGTTCTTCCCACGATTCTTCGGAAGCCACTTCTTGATTGTTGCCGGGTCTATCCTCTTCAACTCGGTCTCGGGTAGAACGCTGAGGAGGTTCCAGCCAAGGTCGAGGGTCGTGTCGATGTCTCGGTTCTCGTAGAGGCCTTGGTTTATGAACTTCCGTTCGAATTCATCAGCGAACTGCAGGTAGAGCTTGTCGCGTGCCGAGAGTGCCTCTTCACCGACGACTGCGACTAGGTCACGGAAGGATCGCCCTTCAGCGAATGCGTAGTAGAGCTGGTCAGAGACTTCCCTGTGATCCTCTCGTGTCTTGCCCTTTCCAATTCCTTCTTTCATAAGTCGCGAGAGCGAGGGCGCGGGGTCTATCGGTGGATAGATGCCCTTCCGGTGGAGTGAACGGTCAACCATGAGTTGGCCCTCTGTAATGTAGCCTGTTAGATCAGGAACAGGATGCGTCCTGTCATCTCCAGGCATAGTTAGGATTGGCATCTGAGTAATCGAGCCTTTCGATCCCTTCAACCTTCCCGCTCGTTCGTAGATCGTGGCAAGGTCT
>VBBB01000058.1:0-540 GCA_005882955.1 Candidatus Bathyarchaeota archaeon
TCCGCAAACCTTGAGAAGTCGTTCAACTATCGGAGCAACTAATAAGTAGGGAAGTCAAGCGTCGCACTCCAAATTCGAGTTCGGCTAATGGTCTCAACTGATGAGAGCGCTCTTCACTGTACTTTTGTTGCTTGCTTTGACCTTCGTTTTTCTCCCACACCCTGCTACAGCGGCAACGGACTGCCAAAGGGCAACCTGCTCCGCATCATTCGAACGAACTATCTCAACTAACGCTTGGGGCGTCACTACCGTTAGCGACTACGTGAATCTGACAAGCGCCGCTCCAGTTACCCATCTGACGATCGGCATCCCCGCAAGTGTGAGCGACGACCTTCGATTCATCGTGGCAACAGCCCAAGGTGTCAACCTCCAAGTCTCCAAACAGGGCCCAACGCCGAGCCAGAACTACACTACGCTGAACGTTCAATTTCCAGCAAGCGAGACGAAGTTCGTTTTCAACGTGACCACGGTTTTTGCCGGACTTCTATCGTACAGCCCTGGCGCGAACAGCTTCACATTCGAAGCTAACCCGTTCCAACT
>VBBB01000058.1:551-1896 GCA_005882955.1 Candidatus Bathyarchaeota archaeon
GTAACCCTCCAGACTGGCGACTGGCAGTCTCCCAAGATTCCACTCCCTCTAAACCAGACGATTACTGGTGGAACCTTCACCTGCACGCTGCCTAGTACTGGCTCTGATAATTGTCCTGGATCGAGTCCGCTCAACTTTGGCAACTCGACCGTATGGAAAGTTACCTTCGCCTCGTCAGCGACTCAGAATGTTCTCATGGTGTCAGCGGGAAGACTAATCCAGATCTTTCCGACTGGCGCCTTGCAAGTCACTGACAGTTATAACGTTACGAATTTGGGTCCAACTCTCTCCTCGCTTGCGTTCAAAGTGCCGAAGGGCGTATCGAGCATCACTGAGAACTATGTTCTCGGACTCGAAATTGACCAACCTGAAACGACTCCCACGCCTACGGTGAATTCGGACGGCACAAGCACGGTTACGTTTACGCCTAGCTTCGGCTCTGTACCGTTTAACCAGTCGTTCAGGGCTAAGATATTCTATACGCTGTCCCCCAGCACCTACTTATCGACTAGTTCTCTTGGAACTTTCACCGTAAACTTTGCCTTGTTCAACAATGTTCAGTTCTATGCCTCATCTCTCCAGACAAGGATTGTCACCCCGTCAGGTTTCAGACTGAACTCGCTTACGGGGCAAGTGCCTCAGATCTCTGGCAACCAAATCTTTCTGCTAGCTTCACCGGTCACTCCGGTCAGTAGCCTAGGCTTCTCTATGACGTACCAACTTGATCCCTTCTGGTCAAGCTTGAGCCCCCTCAGCTGGGTGGGCCTTGTGGAAGGTGCATTGGCTGCAGGTGTCTTGGCTGTTTTGAGTAGACCCGGCGCGGAGGGCGCGATAACGGGCGCGCCATCACAGCTCATCACGAAGTTCGTGGACCTGTATGACGAGAAATCGTCTATGCGGCTCGAATCTGACAAGATGGAGGAAGACCTCGCTAGGGGCGCGTTGAACAGGTATGATTACAAGCAGCGGAGGCGGATGTTGGATCGTCGGATGACTGAGATCGACCGGGCACTGGCCCCAGTTGAAGAACAATTGGCCGCGGCCCAAGGACGCTATTCAGACATGATAAAGCGGATTGAACGGGCTGAAGTGGAACTTAACGTCATCAAGACGACCTCTGCAGATCTAAGAAACCAGAATCGTAGCGGCAAGATCTCTAGGGATCTCTATGAATCATTGAATGCAGATCTTATACGTCGCAAACAAAGGGCGGAGCAGACTATAGACACGGTAATCATTAACCTACGAGAGGAGATCAGGTAGACTCCTCCGGTTAACTCAAATTGAGACTGACGATTGAAGAATACGGGCCCTGGATTTCTAACCAATTAGACGGCCAACTACG
>VBBB01000058.1:1944-14374 GCA_005882955.1 Candidatus Bathyarchaeota archaeon
GTTTCTATGAGGATTTGGCCAAGAAAGGCGACAGGGACATGGCGACGAAAAAGGACGCCGCGTCCTACAGGGCAGCACGAGTAATCGCACATGGAGCCCACGAAGCAGCAGCGCGGGTCAGGGATATCGTAATTCCATCGGAGACTAGCTGGGAGTCCTTAAAAATCGTCAAGGACGGTGTTTCAGTAGGGAGCAGGTCGATTCGGGACCTGCGAGACTCTACCGCGCGAGAACTTTCCGGTTTTTACATTCTTGACATGCGATCATTCGGCGGAACCCTAGATCGGATAGCAAAGAGCGGCGAAAGGCTCGCCTCATTTCTGGAAGGCGAGGGCTCAAAACTCCAAAGGGCAAGAACGATGACAGGAATTGTTGAGAGCATCAAGATAGCTAGAAATGAACTCGAGGAGAAGGCCCGGGAACTAGGCGGAGTGAAGAGAGACATAGAGGGACTGGGTCGTTCCGAATCAGATCTGACCTCTAAGGTTGACCAGTTAGAGGCAAACGCTAACCTTCGAGAAGTCTTAGACATCGAGAGAGAGCTACGTAAAGAGAGTCGCGCCTTTCGTGCCGAGACCCTAGCCCATCTACAGAGACCCCTTCGAAGGCTCGCAGATCTATCTCAGCGTGGCGAGTATCCGCTGGGCTCAGATGAGCGAGAAGCCCTGTCCGCATTCGTCAAATCTCCTTACAAGAGCTTCCTTTCCAAATCGACAGGAGAATACTTGGCAAGGATACTGGAAAGCATGAAGGAGGCGATTGATTCCGGCAAGATGGAGTTCAAGCCGAAAAAAACTGGTAGAGTCTCGGTTCAGTTGAACCAATTGATCGGGACGACCCATTTGGCGGAGAAACAAGAGAAGGGGAGACGATTACTGGCGCGGAGACGAGAGCTTCTGCGGATTGCGGAATGCAAGGATATGTACGATCGACGGAAGGGGTTGCTGTCGAAGATTGAAGAGACTAGGAGAGAAGAACTAGAGCTTCAGGAGAAGATGAAGTCTGCTGCCTCGATGACAGATGCGGTGAATAAGCGGCTGGTAGAGCTCTTGAAACAGGCCGAGATGAAAACTCGAGAATATGTTGGAAAGGAAGTAGAACTACAGGGAATCTCACTCTAGTCGTTTGAAGAGGCTCTGCATGAATCTTATCGGAACGGGCTTACCGCTCATACTCGCCTCATAGTAAGTCTTGCAAACATCGCACTGCCAAACTTCCATGTCACGGATCTGCGCAGGAGCTCCGGCTTCAAAGTCTTCTCGTACAATGTATCGGCCTACGAAGTCAAGTTGCAAGTCGCATTTCGTGCACTTCAAGTGGTCACAACGACTCTAAGCCTTGTAGTGTTCGGCTAGGAACCGGTCTGCATCGATAGCGGCCATGCATCCATCCGCTGCAGCTGTGACTGCTTGCCTGTACTTGTGGTCTCGAACATCACCCGCTGCGAAGACTCCCGGAACATTAGTCTCGGTATCCTTTCTGGTCACAACGTATCCTTGAGAGTCGAGGTCAACCTTGCCCTTCAGGAACCCCGTGTTCGGTTCATAGCCTATCGCTATGAAAACCCCATCAGCATTGACATGGCTATCTTTTCCGCTCTTCAGATTGTGCAATCGAACCCCCGTCACCTTGTCGTCACCAGTAATTTCCTTGACAGCTGAATCCCAGACGAAATGGATCTTTGGGTTAGCAGTGGCTCTCTCCTGCATTATCTTGCTAGCTCGCAGCGTGTCCCTCCGGTGGACGACCGTTACGCTGTTGGTGATGTTTGCCAAGAAGTTCGCTTCCTCCATCGCAGTGTCACCGCCGCCTACTGTCACAACGTCTTTTCCTTTGAAGAAGAATCCATCACAGGTCGCGCAACTGGAGACTCCCTTTCCCCTAAACTTGGTCTCCGAGGGCAACCCAAGCCACTTGGCGTTCGCGCCGGTGGCGATGATTACGCTCTTCCCCTCGTACGACTTCCCACCAGCCACTACCTTGAAAGGCCTAGATGAAAAGTCCACGAATGATACGTCATCGTAGATTATTTCAGGTCCGAATTTCTCCGCCTGCCGCCGCAGCTTCTCCATCAGTTCGGGGCCCAGCACTCCCTCCGGAAAGCCGGGGAAATTCTCAACGTCTGAAGTAATCATCAGCTGACCACCTGGAATCGACCCTGCTAGGACCAGCGTCTTTCGTCCAGCTCGGCAAGCGTAAATGGCTGCAGTATATCCCGCGGACCCCGAACCGATAATTATTACGTCATGCATGAACGATTACTAGATTAGCGGACTCGGAGCGATTTATGCGTATTCTTGAACAGAAGATGAATGCGAGAACGTATCTTGCAAGACTTAATTATCGAGAACCGTGGATCCATGAGATCGTACTATCTTGTACGAATATCAGGGCCTAAAGATAAGCTGGCTCGGACACGACTCTTTCCGGATCAAGAACGGGAAGACCATAGTCATCGACCCCTTCAAAATCCGTCCCACGTCTGAAAAAGCCGATATTCTACTAATTACTCATGAACACTTTGACCATTTCTCAATGGATGACATCAAGAAGGTCGTCAACGAGAACACGACCATCGTAACCATTCCAGCAGTCAAGAAAGAACTATCCAGCCTCAAAGTCAAAGAAGTGAAGGGGGTGAAGCCTGGGGACAAGCTCAAACTCGGAGACATCTCAATTGACGTCGTACCCGCCTACAATCTGAACAAGTTCCGAGAGCCCGGAAAGGTCTTCCATCCAAAGGAGGATGGGAAAGCAGGCTACATCATCGGAATCAAAGGTGTCAGAGTTTACCATGCGGGCGATACTGATGCAATTCCGGAGATGAAAGGTCTGAAGGCGGATGTGGCACTTCTCCCAGTGAGCGGGACCTACGTCATGACTGCGGACGAAGCAGCCCAAGCCGCGAAAATGGTAGAGCCTAAACTGGCAATACCAATGCACTATGGAGTAATAGTTGGAACGGAACAAGACGCACAGAAGTTCAAACAGCTCGCGACAGTAGAAGTTCAGATCCTGAAGCCTGAATAGTCGAGGACCAGCGAAGACACTGAAAGTCAGCGTCAACACAAACTGGCTAAACATTCACAGACGCTCGAAAAACCTAGCAATCCTAGACGCTAGATCACGACAATCCTACGCCAAATCGCACATTCCAGGTGCGATACATGCGGACCTATTCCACTACTTCGTTCCCGGAACTGACCGCAAAGGCCTTCAGATATTCCAGGACGATCTCTCTAGGCTACTTGGAAACATGGGACTAACAGGGAAGGAGACGATAGTTGTCTATGAATCCGGTTTCGGAATGCGAGCCTCAAGAGTTGGATGGATGGTCGAATACGCAGGTACGCGCAAGGTGTACCTTCTTGAAGGAGGATTCCAAGCCTGGCGTAAGTCGCAGCTCCCTGTCGAAAACAAGGTTGTGAGACCAGAACAGAGGACCTTCAGAATCAGACCCGTCTCAAGACTCCTGGCCACTGCTGATGAGATTCGCTCAGATAGGTCGGCCCAAATCCTGGACGTACGCAGCGAAGGAGAGTTCACCGGCAAGGCAAACGCCGAGGACGAATTCCTCGTGCTCGATGGCTTGAGTGGACAAACTTCATCGATGGTGGAAAGAAGTTCAAGACAAGATCCGAAATGGATAGCGTTCTGAAGGAGAGAGGATTGAACAAGAATCGATCGGCGGTGGTGGTTACTTACTGTCATCGCGGAGCTCGAGCCGCGGCCGCATACTATGCTCTTCGATCACTGGGATATGGAAAGGTCAGGAACTATGTTGGATCATGGCACGAATGGTCTAGTCGAAAGAATCTTCCCGTGGAGAAATTAGACTCTTGACTCTCGGGAGATGAACCCTAATGGCTTCGCAGTTCAGCCATCAGATCGTTTAAGCTGTTGAATTCTCCTTCTGGTAGCTTCTCTAGAACAGTTGAGATCTTCCTTACTTCGTCAGTATCTTGGAAGACTTTCCATCCCTGATCCTTCAAGAGACGTGATTTTGTGGTTGGAAATCTCGCATCTTCGCTCAACACCTCTCGGATCGACTCTGTCCCGACGCCACTTGTTATCTTGGGGAAGTATCCTTTCTCGATGAATGATTTGACTCGTCCCGCGTCCCGGTACATCCGTACCCCGTGAAAGGCAAGGATACTCTTCTCGAATTTCGGGGCTGAAGCCTTCTTCGCAATCTCCTTCAACTCCCTGTCGTCAAATTCGTATATGTTCTCCTCTCCCTTTCCAAACAGCCGACTGTACAACACTTTCCCTTCATAACGAGGCTCACCATTCGAGAGATCGACGGAGTCAATCGCTTCAGACTCTTTCATAATGTCGAAAACCTCCGCTGAGGGTTTCACTCCTCTGAATTCAACCGCTACAACTGTCTTATCCGAGTTGAATGCCCCAAGAAAATCGCTCAACCTAGCAGCGATCTCACTTTCTTTGATCTGTGATCCCGCGTTCATGAGAACTGTCATGACTACTGCTTCAAGCTGGTTGCAAACTTCTCCGAGTCTCTCTAGGAGCGAACGAGCTCCTGGGAGAAGGTTTAGGCCGTAATGGTCAACAATGATCCTGGGACATCGCACCGAGAAACGGAAATCGTCTGGGACTCGCTTTCGCCAGTCAGAGGCTAAGGAAATGGCCGGCAGTTCATAGTAGCTGCTGTTCAGTTCGACGAAGTCGAAAGCTTGAGAATATGCTTCGAGGCTCGCGGTTCCGGGGGCCTGGAAGTAGGCCCAGCCTCCTGCTCCAACTAGTAGCTGAGACATATCTTCAAGAATCCATTCCAATCCCAGTTACTAAGGATAGAGGTTGGCGAACACGGGCCGATTCCTCCTTGGAACCTCCGGCTGGTCATACGCTGAATGGGTCGCTGTATTCTACCCTACCTCAACTGAGAGTAAGCTCGGATTCTACAGCAAGATATTCCCAACCGTCGAAATAGATTCCACCTTCTACGCGTTTCCGAAAGAGGGCATGGTGATAGGGTGGGATCGATACTCTCCACGCAACTTCGTTTTCAACGCCAAACTTCCGCAGACAATAACCCATGAATTGCTCGACGCGCTCGGAAAACCAATAGAGGAAGAATTAGACAAATTCGCCAGCCTGATGCTTCCACTGAACAACAGTGGGAAGCTTGGTTGCCTGCTCATCCAGCTACCTCCGAGATACAAGTATGACTCTAACCATATCGAAGGATTCCTCTCACTCTTGCCTCACAGCTTCAAGTACGCCATAGAATTCCGGCACAAATCATGGCTACGAGACGAGACCTGGAGAACCCTCTCCAAATACAACGTCGCCTACACAATTGTTGACGAGCCACTTCTCCCGCCGGAGGTGCACGTGACAGCCGACTTTGCTTACATTCGTTGGCATGGCCGTGGCCAGAGACCCTGGTATGACTACCATTACACCGAGAAAGAATTGGCTGATTGGCTGCCCAAGGTGAAAGAGGTCGAAGGCTCGATAAAAACCACGTACGGCTACTTCAACAACCACTTTCACGGATACGCCGTAGAGAACGCGCTCAGCATCCTGAAGATGCTGGACAAGCTCACGCCCGCGCAGGAGGAGGCGCTCAAGCGCGCGAGAACTCACTTGAAGCAGGCGAAGGAGAAGCCTGTGGGGCTGGTGGAATTTACTAGGGGAGGCGAAGACCGAGCTAAACTGGTTGATCTGCTGGGGACCGTAATGGGCGAGACGCGGCTTGCTAGATCCTTCACGATTCCAGATGAAGACGTGAAAATCAAGGATGCGAACCTGAAAGCCATCGACGCTAAAATCAGAAATTACACGCTCAGAATGGACATGGCTTCGAAGACGATCGTTCACGATTGCGGCGATTGGGAACGCGCTATTGAGACTCGTCAGTTGTGCAAGCATATCGGAAAGGTTCTCCTGACCATACCAGAACAGGTAGCGCTGACATGGGTCTCGGCTGTTCACGAGAACCTTGATGCTTGGAAATTCCAGCAACCAAAGAAGTAGCGGGTCCCAGCCTGTCCTCTGCGAGTCTATTACTCAAAGTTCGGGCCCAAGTGGTCACCTGTCGACGCTGCTCACGTTTGGTTGAGTATCGCGAAGAGGTCGCTCGGAACAAGAGAAAGGAATTCTTAGACTGGGAGTATTGGGGTAGGCCTGTTCCCGGGTTCGGCGACCCGGACGCTTCGTTATTGATTGTCGGTCTGGCTCCTGCGGCGCATGGTGGGAACCGGACGGGCCGGGTCTTCACTGGAGATCGAAGCGGCGACTTTCTCTACAAAGCCCTCTACAAGATGGGTCTAGCAAATCAGCCCACGTCACGGAACCTAGAGGATGGGCTGGAGCTAAATGGCGCTTATGTGACGGCTGCGGTCAAGTGCGCTCCCCCCGACAACAAACCATCTGTTGACGAGACGTCCAACTGCTCCGAGTATCTAGCCAGTGAAATAGAATCGCTAATAGATCTGAAGGCAATTCTCTGCCTGGGACAGTTCGCCTTCAACGCTGTCATGAGAATGATTCGGAGCAAGTACAATCTCACGGCATTGTCCGCAGAATTCGGCCACGGAAGAGTGTTGAGGCTTGGCGAAGGAATCCCTGCCATCATTTGCTCCTATCATCCTAGTCCACGGAATACTCAGACTGGTAGGCTGACTGAGAAAATGTTCCTCTCTGTTATGCGAAAGACACTTCGCGAGGGAAAAATCGCCCGGAACAAGCCCTGATCCCGAATCCGGGCAGGCGATTTGAGATCGCGCAGTTTGCGCGTTGACCTGCACGTTGAGCTACACCATGTCGAAAACGGACGACCGGATGATTCCGCGCCCTGTTTCGCAAGACTCGCCCGGTTCAGTTTCAACTAGCGAGACCCCACTCCGAAAAATGTCAAAAGCAGTTGCTCCCCGCGACACAAAACTCGACTCCGGGAGGGAATTAACAAACATTAATCTCTCCTCCGTCCCGGGGGCCGTTCAGAGAAAGAAGTCCGCAGACGGTACCGTTCGAAACCAGACAATCACAGAATGAGCTCAGAACGGAAATCTGGGCAGGCGTTTCTAGATCACGAGACTTTCACGAAAAGCCATAGGCTCGATTTCCACTCTGGAAAAACAGTCGACCAGCCTATTCCGAGCCGTTAGTCGGAAGACTCGCCCGTATGAGCTTCAACTGGCGAGAGCCCTCCGGGAAAAAAGGAGTAGGAATTTTTTTCTCACGACGCAGAAGCGGTCTCTTGAAGCAACTCGGTTAGGATTTGGGGCTTGTCGAGCGTTTCAATCCTCTAACCTTATCACTCATCGTCCGCCTCTTATCCAGACGTTCATCTATTCGGAGACTAGACGAGATCCGTTTCGCACCTATCGAACGCAGTGCGTGGTGTGAAACCTCAACCGCCTCCAGTATGATCTCAATACTCTCAGCCTCTAAAACACTCGACATGGGAGTTACATCAATTGTCAATCCGGGAATCCTCGACATCGCCCGTACCGCGGCTTTGACGTACCGGCCGACACTCGTCCCGATTCCTATAGGATGAATGCTGAACTCAGCGACCAGAACAATCCGTCTTTTTGCCTTCGGCTGCACAGAAAACTGATAAGCAACGGAGGAGAGTTTAGTCTTTACGGACTAGCTGACCAGCCGGTTCTCGCGAACGCCCGGCTTCTGCCGCAGACCATGAGACTCTTCATACTTCGAGGTCTTGTCGATATCAAGCTCCATCAGCTGCACCGTTGCCTTTTTGATTATTCCGAAGATCTCCTCTAGCTCTCGCTGCTCAAAATCCTTCAATGAGAGATTACCGATCCACTGCATCCATCCTTGCATGCTCTTCGCGAGAGTAGAGCAGCAGAGACCTATACCATACACGATGTCTAACCTGTCTCTAGGATCTAGATCGGAAATACGTTTCACTCTATTCCGGGCCTCTTCAACCCACGACTTTGGTTCATCCGACAATTCCATTTTTTTGTTTCACACTCACATTTTCCGAGTCGCGACCCACTGCCCACCGGCCCTAAGAACGCCTAGAACCGACCTACAATTGATCGCGATAAGAATCCACTCAAGAGTCAATATTAACGTTTGGTGAAACCTTCGGCTCAAAGAGCCCAGAACAAGAACTCGGCAAATGCTGTGACAATCACAGCGACAAATCGACACCGCCGACTAATTCGGAAGTTCTCGCAAAATACCATCAACAGAATGGATAGAAAGCGAGTAGCTGATCCGTGCAAAGATCAGTCCTAGCATTCCACCGAGGAAAAATGACAATTGGAGAGAGAAAGGCAGCAAGAGAAAAATTCTCCCAAGAAGCAAGAAAACGAGCGGTAGAGACATCAACAGCATTACTATGACTCCCAGAAACGCTCCTATGATCGAGCCGATTATCGTCACGAACCGTGGCCGGGGTCCGTCTGAAAAATCTGGATAGCGGCTGCCGATCGCTACGCCGAGAGTCGCTTCCGCTAACACTATCGTAATGCCAACGGCGATGAAGGTCAACGCGTCTAGAACCGAGACCTGGAAGAAGAACACTGTAAGCGCGAGCCCGAGAACCAGCCCTATTGTAGAGATCAGCGACGTGAAGAGTATCTTGCTAGTGGTAGAGAACTCAAATTCCACAGTCTCTTCCCTTCTTGACCTATCGAAGTCATTCCGAGGAACAGTGTCCCGAGACCCACTCCGAAGAGAAGCGGGACTGCAAGGAATAATGGACTGATCAGACCCGACGCGGCACTAGTGGTTGGCGCGGGAGAAAAGATTGCCGGGAAAGAGATCATCACCGGGAGAATTATCGGAATAGCCATCAACCGCACCACCTCCTTTCTCCGGGTCGCAGAACGGATCTCGCGCCTCACAAGCGCGAGCGAAATTGCGCTGACCCCGATCCTCCTCAGCCTACTGACACGGGATATCGTTCCGGTGTTTGAAAAGTGAAAAGATGGTGGAGTGGCAACCCAGAACTTTGAGCGAAGGGCGAGCGCCGCGGAGCCGAGGACCGCAAGAAATCCCAGGCTTAGCAGTAGGAAGTAAGCTGAACTCAACAGATCGGACCTTAGAATGGTCGTAATGCTAAGGGTTGGCCAAAGCAGCGGCACGAGAACAGTTGTGGCGTTTGCACTTGAGACAGAATTGATGATTCGAATGATAAGGAAGCCACTGAACAGAGTCTGAGTAAAGAGCAGGATCAGTATCACCCCGAGGATTCGTAGGATGATCATCGAGCGTCCGCCGACCTTGCTGAAAGATGTGCTTGCACGGGCGAGGAGAGATCTTAGAATTTCGACCGTGACTGAACCGATGAAAGCTGCGACCACGCTTGCAACGATTAGAACAAAGAATGCTGACGTGTTGCCGGTCAGAATCCCGATGGGCAGACTGTAGCCGATCGTGACTAGTACGAGAGGAGAGTAGGTGTAGCTCGTTGAGAGCGTCGAAGCGAAGACGTATTCTGAGGGCGAGATCGGCAGCCAGTTTATCGAGTCCGAAGACTCGGACTCCGAGGAGGCGTTAAGCTCCCAGAGGAGACCCATCGTGAAGAAGAATCCGATCAGAAAGATCGGGATTCCGCCGAATATCGTCTGGACTATCTGGCCAATGTCCGAGGGGCTTGCACCTGCACCTCTCAGGAAGGAGACCGTGGCGGTTCCGAAGCCAACTCCGGCGGCGAACATTATCGAGCCGATTAGCGCGATAAGAATCGGCCGGTTTGTTATCCTGTTCGAGAGAAAACTCTGTCGGGTATTACGCAGCCGCGATAGCATTAGAATCTTGGCAAACTCGAGGAGTACACTGATTCTCATCTGCGCAAGGCCTCAACAATATCTTCGACTCCCTTGGTTCCGGTCAGTTTGAGAAAGACATCCTCGAGCCCGGAATTGGAAAGACCCGCCTTTTCTCGCAGTTCTTGAGCGGTGCCTTCCGCGAGGACCCGGCCGCTCTGTAGGATTGTGAGACGATCACAGATCGCCTCAGCAATCTCAAGCACATGAGTGCTGAAGACTGTTGTGACCCCGTCTTGCGCAAGACTGTGAATGAGCTCCTTGACCACTCGAGCAGATTTCGGATCAAGCCCGTTCAGCGGCTCATCCATCAACAGGATCTTGGGATGGTGAAGAATCGCGCCCATGATCGCGACCTTCTGTTTCATGCCTTGCGAGTAGCCGGTGATCGTCTCGCCTTGCTTTCCTTCAAGGTCGAGCGATTCGATGAGTCTAGTAATCCGTTCTTTCTTCTCTTCATATCCTAGACCTCTGACGTCCGCGATGAAGTCTAGATATTCTGTCGCGGTCAGGAACTCGTAGAGCCTCGGCGATTCCGGGACGTATCCGACGAGACGGCGGACCTCCATCGGAGCTTTCTGTACATCAACACCGAGTACCCTCACCCATCCCGACGATGGATGAATCAAGCCGAGAAGGGATTTCAGGAGCGTTGACTTGCCGGACCCATTCTGTCCTAGGAGTCCTCGCACTTCTCCCATACTCACGGTTAGCGAGAGATCGTTCAGTCCCAGAACTTGTCCGTAGAACTTGCTAAGATGTTCCGCCTCTATTGCTGGGCCGGGAGAATCCATGTTCCCATCCCTCCGGGTTGAAACCCGGAAGTTTAGCCTGTTGTCTCTAGACTCACCGAAAAGTGGGAAAAGAAAAAGGATTGTAGTTGGACCATTCTAGTGGGCCGGGTGGACCTGTAACTGGTCCGGGCGGCTGGTTTGGGGCTGGGCCGGTCGTTCCGGTCATGGCCATGCCTGTCGTGCGTCTCCGTCTGAAGAGGAATGCGAAGACTCCCCCGATGCCGGCGGAGACTGCGACCGCGATGAATATGGCTGTCAGGAACCCGAGGTTGCTTGCTGGCTGGTAGTATGCTGTGTAGGCGGGGTCGTTGACTATCCGGTAGCCGCTCCATGTTGGATAGCTGATGATGTACAGATAATCTGTGACGGTGAAGCTAACCATACCGGTTCTCGCTTGCTGGATCAATCCCGGGTCGACGTGTGCGACGAAGAGTGGTAGGAAGCCCATGAAAGCCTTCTGGAACCAGAAGACAGGGTTTCCTCCCCAGCCAGCTCGGTTCACGGTTCTCGTGTTGACGTTGTAGGTTGCGTAGGTTGCTTCACTGGCATCTTTGGTATAATTGTAGAGATTGTATTGTGGTTTGACGCCGAAGTCTGCCCGGAAAGCTCGTTCGCCATCGCTCGCTGCAGTGTTTACTGCGGTGTGTGTCACGTCTGTTGAACTGTCATTATCGACACTGGCACCGGAGTCATCCTTGTTGGTTGTAGTGGCACCTGCTATGATGGCTTTTTGAGAGAGAACGATGGACAGTTTGAGCTGTTTGGCCGCCATGTACTGGTAGACCGTCGTTGAGTTGTGTAGCGTACCGTCAAGGTTGTAGGTTCCAGTAGAATTCATGTGCACACCCGGCGAGGGAGTGATTATCCACAGGTCGGTGATCCGGCCAACCGTGTAGCTTGCCGTCAGTGTAGCGGTCTTCGATCCGGGATCTATGGCTAGAGAATAGTTGAAAGTTAGCTCTGTGTACTGTGCTAATCCTCTGGGCGTTGTTGGTATGCAGCATGGAAAGAGTGGGTCTGGGTTGACCTTCCACCACATCGCGTTGAGATTCGTGTATTTGAGACCCCACGAGTAGTGGTTGCTGTCGGCCGAGTATAGAGGAATTGTCTGGGCGGTCGATACTGGCGAGGGCATCTTGTGGCCGGTTACGGCCGTGAGGTTGACGCCCAGGTTGAAAGACGCATAGATCTCGTCTCCCCTATCCGGAGAGTTTGGGTAGATGTCGGTCGTGCTATTGTCCTTGAAAGCGACAAGTGAGATGAACGATGAGGCAGTGATGACATCCTTGCCGCCAGGCGTCTTGTAGTGTTCAAAAAATGTCTGGAGAGGGACAGTGACGAAGTTGACGTTGTTGTGGGTTACATTGACAAGACCCGCGGAGAATAGTTGGAAGCCACCTACGTTGATGTAGTTGGCGTAGATGTAGGCGTGTTCTGTCGAGTTGGGCGGAGTGAAGCCGTTAGCCGCTGCGTATTGTCGCACGTAGTCATACCAGTCGACGACCTTGCTGAAACTCTGTGATTGAAAATCGGTACTTGTTACCGTAGCAGCGCTAGCGGTTCTTGGAACGAAGGCGAGAGCCATCATCAGTCCAAGTGCGAGTATGGAGATCGCTCTGACTTTCCGAAGTTGAACTTTCATTTTCAATCCTGCTAGTAGCTTCCAACTTGGACGGGACGGACATAGAATTCGTGTTACCTAGCAAGCCATCTAGTAGAAACAGGACCGCCCGAAAGAGTGATGAAATTTCTCAAATCTAATTGGCTGGTTGACGATCACGAAGCGCTAGTTGTCTTCGCCGCCCCCGTCGTCCCCGCCACCCCAGTCGTCATCCTCGCCCCATGCGTCTTCGCCACCCC